>JAHFUU010000155.1 GCA_023264915.1 Microthrixaceae bacterium
GCACCGCCTCGAGGGAGATGCCGAGGGACTCGAGGGCCTTGGCTGCGACACCCTCGCCCTCGTGGATGAGGCCGAGGAGGATGTGCTCGGTGCCGATGTAGTTGTGGTTGAGCAGGCGCGCCTCTTCTTGAGCCAAGACGACGACTCGGCGGGCCCGGTCAGTGAAACGTTCGAACAATACTGCCTCCCAAGAGCAGGGATGCGTGCCCACCGCCCCCAGATGCCGAGACATGTGAGCGGCTGGCAAGTGAGTTGTAGGTCAAGTGTAACCGTGCATCCCAGGAGCCGGGCATCTGTGCCGATTGTCAAAGTTCGGTGCAGGATGCGTAGGGTTTTCACGTGGCAACGACGAGCCCCCTCCTCGCTCTGCCAACGGTGCGAGACGACCTGGTTCGGGTAGAGAGGGCCCTTCGCGAGGCCGTCGTCGCCGACGATCCTTTCCTCACCGAGGTCGCCAGCCACCTCATAGAGGCGGGCGGCAAGCGCGGACGCCCCGCGTTCGCCATCGGATCTGCGGCCACGGCACAGCCCACGATGGCACCCGTGACCAACGACGTGGTTCTTGGCTCGGTGTCGGTGGAGCTGGTACATCTGGGCTCGCTTTATCACGACGACGTGATGGACGAGGCCTCGACCCGACGCACTGTCGAGAGCGTCAACGCCAAGTGGGGCAACCTCCAGGCGATCCTCGCCGGCGACTTCCTGCTCGCTCGGGCCTCTGAGGTCGCTGCATCGCTGGGCACCGAGGTAGCCGGCCTGCTCGCAGCCACGATCGGCAAGCTGTGTGAGGGCCAGGTGCTCGAGCTCCAAGACACCTACAACGTCGCTCGCAGCGAACAGCGCTACTTCGCGTCGATAGCAGGGAAGACGGCCTCGCTCTACGCGACGTCTTGCCGCATCGGTGCGCTCACCGCCCGGCTCCCCAGGGACCAGGTCGATGCGCTCACCGAGTTCGGCCTCGCGTACGGCATGGCGTTCCAGATCGTCGATGACGTCTTGGACCTCTGTGCCACCGACGAGCAGCTCGGCAAGCCGGCCGGCCATGATCTCATCGAGGGTGTCTACACGCTTCCCGTGATACGGACCGTCGCGCGAGGCGACGGGGCCGGCAGGCGCTTGGAGGCCATGCTGGGCCGCACCATGCCCGAGACCGACATGCGCGAAGCAAGAGCGATCGTGCGCGCATCGGGCGAGCTCGAGGCATCCCTTGCGGCGGCTCAAGGCCAGGTCCTGGCAGCATCCCGGGCTCTCGCTCCCTTCGCTTCTTCACAAGGTTCCTGCGCGCTGGTCGGTGCGGCCGAGCACCTGCTCGAGTCGGTCAGCGCGATCGCAACCGCGGCCTGACTCTCCGGCGTGCCGGTGCACGGCCCCAGGCCAGCCGGTGTCAGCCGGTCTTGACAACCACGTAGGGGCCGACCTTCTTTCCCCCAACGTCATATGTCACCTGGGTGATCTGGGAGTCCTTGGGGATCTCGTAGTCGATCCACCCGCGCTCGCACTCACCGGACCTCAACGAGGTCTCGAGCTTGAACCGAGGCTCGTTCGTGAAGTCGTCAGCAGCCCAGGGATCGAAGCTCCGGCCGTCGGAGGCCTGGATTGTGAACCGGAAGTCGCCCACACGATCGAGCCCGCCTGTCCCCGCGCAGACCTCCGCTTGGACGGCGGCCACCTGATCTTGGGGGATGGGCTTGGCCTTGAGCTCCCGGGTCGGCTTGGCAGGGTTGTCCACGGCGAGGATCGTGATCTTGGAGCCGTCTGTGGCCGTGATGGGCTGAGCTACGGCTCCGGTCCTCGTGGGAACCTGGACGACGGTGCTCGCTCCGGCAGCACTGGTGGCCGGAGTGGAGCTGGCCTGTGCGAACGGCAGGCAGTCGTCGATGACCCGGTTGTTGTCAGACACACCACCGGTAGAGCCGAACTGCCACAGGATCGTCGCCACGGTGGGCAGTGACTTGGTGGGGACCGAGTATGAGAGCTTGGTGCCGGCGACGTTGATCGGCACTTCCAGGGGGGTGCTGCGCTCCCGGTTGCTGTTGAAGGTGATGAGGCGCAACTTCCATTGGCCCGACGGATCTGTCTCGGCTCGGATCTCGAAGGTGACGCTGAGGGCTTGGGCCGTGTCACCTTGCTGCAAGAAGAAGGCTGGGTTGGCTGCGGACTCGATCGGTGCCGCGGTCTCGAAGGTGACCACGAGCAGCTCGTCGTTCACCTTTGCCTCGGCGTGCACGAGATCGATCCCGGCGGGCTGGGTGAGCGTTCCTGCCCCTTTGGGGTCATCGCTCAGGTCACCGCTGGGGTCGTTGCACTCGTCCCCCTTGGCAGCTTTTCCGATGGTGTTGCCGGGCACCGAGAATGCGGGCTTGCCTGCGAGCTCGTCCTGTGCCGAGCAAGCGGCCAGGCCCAGTGTCAGCACCACGGTGAGTGCGAAGGCTGCTGATGGTGCGAGGCGAGGGTGGATCATGGATGGCGCTTGCCGGGGAAGTGATGCCGCGCTGGCAGCCCGTATCTTTCCATGGCGGGTGCGGTGCCCGGAGGTCACCCCGGGCCGGCTGCGCGCCTGCGAGCTACCTCGTAGCAGGCGACAGCACCTGCGGTAGCGACGTTCAACGAGCTGAGGTGCCCCAGCAGCGGCAGGTTCGCAACCAGGTCGCATCGCTGGCGTGACAGTCGAGACAAGCCCTTGCCTTCAGCCCCGAGCACCAGGCAGATCCCGAGCCTGGCATCGATCGCGATGTCGAAGAGAGCTTGCTCTCCGGCAGCGTCGAGCCCCACCACCCAGATCCCCGCTGACCGTAGGCGGCTGATCGCGGTTGGAAGGCCACCGACCACGGCCATCGGCATGTACTCGACCGCACCGGCAGAAGCCTTGGTCACCGCGGGTGTCACGTGGACCGCACGGTGGCGGGGCAGGACGAAGCCCGTCACGCCCGCGCACTCAGCTGAGCGGATCAGCGAACCCAGGTTGCCCGGATCGGTCACGCCGTCGACGGCGACCAGGAAGGGGTTGCCAGCTTCGCGAGCCAGAAGGTCCTCGACGAGGTGTTCGGGAAGGGGCTCGGCGTGCGCGATCACCCCTTGGGGCGCGTCGGTGCGCGCCTCGCGTCTGAGGCGGGCACGGCTGACCTCACGCACCGGTACATTTAGGTCGACCGCGATGTCAACGATGTCTTGCAATGCATCGTGCGCAGCTTGCCGCGGGTGGTCGTCTTGCTGCTCGGTGACAAGCACCTCTGTCACCCGACGGCGCCCGGCGAGCAACAGCTCGCGAACCGCCTGGCGGCCCTCGACCTGGGTGCCCCCGAGACCGCGACCGGCGCTGCTCGCCGTGCGAGGGCCCGTGCGAGGGCCAGACGCCCTCTTGTGGCCGACCTGGGTGGCACCTGACCGCTGGGAGTTGCCACGTCCGCCCTTTCGACCCTGCGCCGCGGTCCGGGCGCTGGTTGGCTTGGCGGTGCCGGGCTTGGAGCGAGCTCTGCTGGATGCCCCGGTGGCATCGCCCGGCCTGGTGCGCTTGCGCGCGTTGGATCCCGGGCGCCTGGTCTGTGCCGGTCTGGGTCCTGGTCTCGCGGGGCTCATGCGCCCTCGATCAAGGGGCGCTCACCGGAGGATCCCCGGTTCGAGACGACCAATGCCACGGCCCAGCACGCGATGCCCTCGGTCCGGCCCAACGATCCCAGTCCCTCGGCTCGGTTGGCCTTGACGCTCACAGGAGCACCGACAGCATCTGTCAGTTGGTCCTGCATGGCGTCGCGGTGGGCGGCGAGCCTGGGCCGCTCGGCAACGACCGAGCAGTCGACGTTGCCCGGTTCGCAACCGGCGGCACGTACCCGCGCGGCGACCTCGCGCAGGAGCTCGATGCTGTCAGCACCCCGCCATGTGGGGTCGGTGTCGGGGAAGTGCTCGCCGATGTCACCCAGCCCGGCCGCCCCGAGCAAGGCATCCGCACATGCGTGCGCCACGACGTCAGCATCGCTGTGGCCGGCCAGACCTCGCTCGCCCCCGAACACGACTCCTCCGAGAACCAGCACCCGAGACGGATCATCAGAGAATGGATGGATATCGAACCCCTGACCCACGCGCACGCTCATCGCCCCAACCGCGTGGGGCCTTGGAGCCCCACACTTCTCGCTCGCCCGTGGCCCCGACGTGTTCGGCCGGCCCGATCCGGTGTCGCATCTTCACCAGGGTCGAGACCCACGGAGCGTGAGGCATCCATGGATGAGACCCTACCGGCGTCGACGAACCCCGTTGGTCGAGGTCAGCTCGATCGGTCCGCCAGATGATGCTCGGCGAGTGCCAGATCGGCCTGGATCGTGATCTTGAGGTTGGCCGGCTCGCCTGGGACCACCACCACGGTCCCACCGGCTGACTCGACCAGCGCTGCATCATCGGTGGCTTCTGGGAGCGCCGCATGGGCCGATCGCAAGGCGCTGGGCTTGAAAGCCTGAGGGGTCTGTACGGCAACCAGACCGCTCCGGTCAACGGTCTCGACGACTCGGTCGCCATCGACACGCTTGATCGTGTCAGCGATGGCAAGCCCGGGGAGGGCAGCGTCTGCACCATTGCGGACGGCCTCGATGACCGAAGCGAACAGCGCGGGAGATGCCAGGGGCCGTGCGGCGTCATGCACGATGATCACCTCGACCTCGGCGTCGTCCGGGACAGCGGCCAGACCGGCCCGCACCGACCCAGATCGCGTGGAACCTCCCGCAACCACGGCATCGGCACCGGGTGCAGGGTCCTCTAGCCGGTCTGGGGCAACCACAAGAACCACGCCGTCAGAGGCGTCACGTGCCACCTCGAGGGACCTCTCCAGCAAGGTCATGCCGGCCAGGGGAAGGTACTGCTTCGAAGTCGCACCCCCGAAGCGGCGGCCGCTGCCCGCTGCGACGACGATCGTCCAGACCGACACCTAACGCCGCTCCGCGCCGGCCCGGCGAGTCATGTCTCGAGATCGGATCGTTGGCCCCTCGTCTTCTCGGGGCGCCCAAGGGCGCTCACACCTGGTTCCGTGCGAACGGGCCGCTCGCTGCCGCTCGCGGTTCGCACGGGCAAGCCCGAAGATGCGCCCCGGTAGCCCGATGCGCCACTCCCTGGCATCTTCGATCTTGCCTCGGCCAGAGCTCGACTCGCGATTCATGTATCACCCCTTGGGGCCTAACGCCGCCCCGCGCCGGCCCGGCGAGTCATGTCTCGAGATCGGATCGTTGGCCCCTCTCGGTGAGCTTGCGGGCCGCTCAGGCCAGAGCCTCGTCGAGCTTGCGCTCGGCCTCTTGCTCATCGACACCGATGGCAAAGGTCAGCTCGGACAGGAGGATCTTGCGAGCCTTGGCGAGCATGTTCTTCTCGCCCGTGGACAGGCCCTTGTCGTTGTCGCGCAGGGAGAGGTTCCGAACGACCTCGGCCACCTGGTAGATGTCGCCGGACTTGAGCTTCTCACCGTGGTTCTTGAAGCGCCTCGACCAGTTCGTCGGCATCCGGGCCTCTTTCTTGCGGAGGACCTCGAACACCTCTTCAACCTCGTCGTCGTTGATGATCTCCCTGAGGCCGACCTCGTCAGTGTTGTCAGTGGGCACCTTCAAGGTGAGGTCGCCGTAGGTCAACCGGAGAACGAAGTACTCGCGGCTCTCACCGAAGGCGTCGATCCTCTCGCGCCGCTCGATGGTGGCTGCGCCGTGGTGCGGGTATACGACCTTGTCGCCAACATCGAAAGCCATTTCTCTCCCAAAGGCGGTGCGTCGCCAGCCGGCTGGCGACGAGCGCACCCTTGAAGGGTAGTAGGAAGGATCCTCGGGCCGCGCAAGAAGGTCGCTTCGCGTTCGGCTCAGGGGCAGTTGGTGCACCTCGGTCCCCAAGGCAACTACGATCACGGTGTGGCTGACCGAGAGATGCTGAGCCAAGTCGAGCTGTTCTCCGATCTCGAGCCTCACCAGCTCGAGGAGATCCTGACAGCGACCTCCCACCGGATCCTCCAACGTGGAGACGTGCTGTTCACCGAAGGCGAGGAGGCGTCGAGCCTCTATGTGGTCGTCGGCGGCCGCGTTGCCATAGCCAACAAGTCCATCGACGGTCGCGAATCCATGATGGCGCTCATGGAGGGCGGCGACCTGTTCGGTGAGATGCCACTGTTCGACGGGCTCACGCGCTCTGCAGAGGCACGGGCTCTCGAGCAGAGCGAGGTCATCTGCATCCCTTATGAGCCAGTTCGTGACCTGTACGAGCGACACCCGACGCTGTTGTGGCGAGTGGTCGCGCTGCTGGCACAGCGTCTGCGCACCACAGACGAGGCCCTCGCGGACTCGGTGTTCTTGGACGTGACGGGTCGTACCGCCAAGCGGCTTCTCGAGCTGGCTGGCGAGAAGGAGGAGTTCGCCCTGCCGATCACCCAGGAGGAGCTGGCCGGCATGGTTGGGGCTTCCCGCGAGCGGGTCAACAAAGCGATCGCGTCCTTCATCCGTCTGGGCTGGATCGAGCAGATCGATCGCCGCTACCGCATCACCAATCGCGAGCAGCTAG
>JAHFUU010000156.1 GCA_023264915.1 Microthrixaceae bacterium
CTCGCCGACGAGCACCTCGCCGTTCTTGGCGAACGCGACGACCGACGGAGTGGTGTGTGACCCCTCTGAGTTCGGGATCACCACGGGGTCGCCACCTTCGAGGACCGAGACGACTGAGTTGGTTGTACCGAGATCGATGCCGACGGCTTTGGCCATGTAAGTGCTCCTGGTTCGAAACGAATGGGACCTGCGGATCTGGGATCAGGTCTGAGGTGTGCTCTGGGGCGACGGGTGGGACGTGACTGGGATCGAGGCGGAGATGGACGCCCGAGATGGACGGGACGGCAAGCCGATGACCTTCCGCCTGACGTGAACCTAGCGCATCCTTCGCGACGCCCCGCCTTTCCTGCGTCAGGTGCCAGGATAAAAGTTGAGTGCAAGATAAACAACTTCGGGCAGGAACTTCCACTCTCAATCTCGAGCCGGGCTCCACGGGGCCCGCGGGGCGAGTGTTCCCAGGCGGACCGTTCGGCATGGCGATCCCACCATCTGACGCGGGCACCCTGGGTGCCCGCGGGGCTGGGCAGATCCCGTTGGGGTCAGCGCTTCTGGTCGGCCTGGCGGGCCACAGCCTCAGCTGCCGCCCTGGCAGCGTCGACGTCGCCAAGAGCCCTCTGCAAGACTCGCTCTTGTGCGGAGGGCACGGGGCCTGGCGTCGGCTCTGGTGATGAGAGGTCGCCCGCCGACGCCGGTGGGATGGGCCGCCAGTTCTCATCCAGGTCATACAGGATCGGTACTCCCGTGGGGATGTTGACCTCCGCTATCTGGTCATCTGGGATCTCCTCGAGGTGCTTCACCAGAGCCCGGAGGCTGTTGCCATGCGCGACGACCAGGACGGCCAGCCCCGATCGAAGATCGGGGACGATCGCGTCATACCACCAGGGAAGCATCCGCTCGACGACGTCGGCGAGGCATTCAGAAGAGGGGATCAGCTCAGGCGGCAGGCCCCGGTAGCGAGGATCGAACCGTGCGTTGCGCTCGTCCTCGGCGGCCAACGGTGGGGGCGGGGTGTCATAGCTGCGTCGCCAGACCTTCACCTGCTCGGCTCCGTAGCGTTCGAGCGTCTCGGCCTTGTCCCGACCTTGCAGGTCGCCGTAGTGGCGCTCGTTGAGCCGCCAGGACCGGCGTACCGGCAGCCAAAGGAGGTCCATCTCGTCCAGGGCGAGCTGAGCGGTCCTGATCGCCCGGGTCTGCACCGAGGTGTGAACCATGTCGGGCGCGACCCCCGCTTCGAGAAGGTCGCGGCCACCCTGGCGGGCTTCGTCGGCACCCTGGCTGGTCAGGTCGGCGTCATACCAGCCAGTGAAGAGGTTGAGCTCGTTCCACTCTGACTGGCCGTGCCGAACCAGGACGAGGCGGTAGGTCATCGCCGGAGTCTTGACCTTGGCCCGTTGGTGAATCCAGTTCGCCGCACGCCCGCCCGGTGATGGGTGCCCCACACCGCAGCGACGGCTTCAACCGATGAGGATCTCGCGCACCTTGTCCTCGCTGTCGTCGGTCACGAGGACCATCACCTCGTCGCCAGTGTGGAACACCGTGTCCCCTCGCGGGACGACCAGGTGCTCATCGCGCAAGATGGCCACAACCGTCGACCCGCGCGGGAACTCCAGGTGCATCAGGTCCTTTCCGTTGGCCGGTGAGCTCTCGGCAAGCTTGACCTCGGACAGGCGGGCCCGCCCGTCTTCAAAGGAGAACAGACGGACGAGCGAACCTACCGACACTGCCTCTTCCACCAGCGAGGTCAGCAGGTGGGGAGTCGACACCGAGACGTCGACGCCCCACGTGTCGTTGAAGAGCCACTCGTTGCTCGGGTTGTTGATTCGCGCTACGACGCGGGGAACGCCGAACTCCTGCTTGGCGAGCAGGGAGATGACCAGGTTGTCCTCGTCGTCGCCGGTGACCGCGACCACGACATCGGCGGTCTCGGGCTTGCACCTGCCGAACTGGGAGACCTCACAGCCGTCGACCTCCATCCACGTGATGTCCTCGGCGAGGCCCGATCGCCTGGCCCATTCGACTCGGTCGGGATCCTGCTCAGCCACGAGAACCTCGTGACCACCGTTGTGCAGCTCGGTTGCGATGTAGGTGCCGACGTTGCCGCCACCGACGATGATCACTCTCATCAGTGGCCCCCTGTCTCGCTGTTGGTGATGAACGCGTCGAACTCGTCAAGCCTGTCTCCTGCAACGGCCATCCACACGACGTCGCCCTCTTGGGCCACCTGCCTCGGGCTCGGAAGCGATGCCTCGCTCAGCCGGGAAACCGCCACGAGCCTTGCCATGTCCGGTACCTCGAGATCCGAAAGCAGCCGCCCCGCCCAGATCGACGGCACGGTGCGCTCGACCATGCAGACCTTGGCGCTGGGGTCGACCCACTCGATCGCGTGCGAGTCGGGCAGGATCTTGCGCAACACGCGCTCGGTGGTCCAGGCCACGGTCGCGACGGTAGGGATGCCGAGCCGCTCATAGATCTGGGCGCGCCTCGAGTCGTAGATGCGGGCGACCACTCGCTCGACGTCGAATGCCTCTCTGGCGACTCGGGCGATGAGGATGTTGGAGTTGTCGCCGTTGGTGACCGAGGCCAGCGCCCCCGCCCTCTCGATCCCAGCGGCACGAAGGTTGTCACGATCGAACCCGACGCCGACGACGGTCGTGCCGGAGAAGTCCTCAGAGAGCCTCCGAAAGGCTCTGGCTTGCTTGTCCACCACTGCGACCGTGTGTCCCTCGGATTCGAGCGTCGCGGCCAGCCCCGAGCCGACTCGACCACATCCCACCACTACGACATGCAACTTGGCGAACCTCCTCGTGGGCCTACGTGCTTGCCTGACGAGTCGGTGCGAACCGACCCCGCCACGGCTGTCAGAGCAGCCGATGCGCGGTTGGGCATCCTAGGACCGGTCTCCCGCCCGAGCCACTGTTGCCCAACGCGGCCGCGGCCCGTCAGGACCCCGCACCTTCCCCCGAGAGCCGTCAGACTGGCTGGGATCGTCGAGCCCCACCAGCGCGGGACGCCGTGCGCTCTCACGCCTGGTTCCTGTGGGCGGCCAGCTCGCTGCCGGTCACGGGGCGCACGTGCAAGCCTGATCGTGCGCCCCGGTGACCTCTTTCGCCGTTCGACGGCACCTCCGACCTTGCTCCGGCCGTGACCGGACCCGCGATTGGGCGCAGGTCGATCAGCGGAGGAGGCCAGCCGGGCCCAAACAGTGTTGACTGGTGCGGTGAAGACTGAAGCGGACATGCATGCTGCAGCAACTGAGCCCCCGGCGGCGCCGGACGGTGAGGCTGTCCCGGTACCCAAAGCTCAAGATCACCTCGTCGACTTGCCTGAACCGGTCACCTACAGGCTCAAGAAGCGGGTGCTCGGCCCCCCGATATTCACCGACCGGCTCGCACACGAACGTCTGGGCAACCCGACGGCGTTGGCGGTGTTCGCATCGGACAACCTGTCTTCATCGGCGTACGCGACAGAGGAGATCCTTCGCGTGCTCGTACCGGCCATCGGGATCTTCGCGTTCTCGATGGTGGTGCCCATCACCATCGCCATGTTGGTGGTGTTGGGATTCTTGATCCTCTCGTACCGCCAGACGATCAAGGAGTACCCCTCGGCGGGCGGGGCCTACATAGTCACCAAGGACAACTTCGGGATCTTCTGGGCTCAGATCGCGGGCGTGTCCCTGCTCACGGACTACGTGCTGACCGTGTCCGTGTCTACGGCAGCTGGGGCGGCAGCACTCGCTTCAGCCTTTGAGGTGTTCGAGCCGTTCGTGCTGCCGGTGTCGGTCGTCTTCGTGATGATCATCGCCGGCGGAAACCTCAAGGGGGTCAAGGAGTCAGGCAAGGCATTCGCAGTCCCGACCTACTTCTTCATCGCGAACATGGCCGTCCTGCTGGTGATCGGCATCGTCAAAGCCATTGGCGGTGCGCTCCCCGAGCACGCCTCCTGCGGCGTCGAAGGCACCTTGCCATGCGGGCAAGGAGTTGACGGAGTGCTCTTCTTCGGGACGACCCTTTTCGTCGTCTTGCATGCGTTCGCCTCGGGCGGCGCGGCGGTCACCGGCGTCGAGGCGATCTCCAACGGTGTCCCGGCCTTCCGTGAGCCGTCGTGGAAGAACGCCCGCAAGACCCTCGTCGTGATGGGGTCCCTGCTGGGCGTGATGTTCCTCGGCCTGTCGTTCCTGGCGTCCCGGGTCCATGCCATCCCCTACGAGCACGGCACTCCGACGGTGATCGCGCAGGTCGGTGAGTACGTCTACGGCGACGGTGGTCTCGGCAAGGCCCTTTTCTACGCGTTGCAAGCCGGAACCATGCTCATCCTGGTGCTCGCCGCCAACACGAGCTTCGCGGACTTCCCGCGGCTGGCGAGCTTCCAGGCGAGCGACAGCTTCATGCCCAAACAGCTCACCAAGCGCGGGCACCGGCTGGTGTTCTCCAATGGGATATTCACCCTGTCTCTTGCGGCGATCGTGCTGCTGTTCGTCACCCAGGCCAAGGTCGAGCGCCTCATCCCCATGTACGCCATCGGCGTGTTCTTGAGCTTCACCCTGTCCCAAGCCGGGATGGCAAAGCACCACATCAAGAAGAAGGAGGCGGGATGGCTGCGGGGACTGTTCATCAACGCCACGGGCGCCGTCCTGTCCTTCGTCGTGCTGATCATCTTCGCGACCACGAAGTTCCACGAGGGGGCCTGGGTCATCATCATCCTCATCCCGATCCTCGTCGTCCCCCTGTTCCGCCTGAACAAGGCATATGAGACCGAGCGTGTCGAGCTTGCCGAGGACGCGCACACCGCGGCTGAGGCACCGATCCTTGACCGCCACGTCGTCTTCGTGCTCATCGACGACCTCGACATGGCCTCGGCACGCGCCATCCAGTACGCGCGGACCCTCATGCCCGACGAGCTGGTTGCGGTTCACTTCGATCTCGACCCGCTTCGCACCAAGGAGCTTGCTCAGGCGTGGAGCAAGCTCGGCTTCGCGCGCCTGTCGCTAGATGTCGTGGAGTGCCCCGACCGCCGCATCGAGCGAGCTGCCGCGGAGGTCGCTGCGCGCCAGCTCGCACGTGGAGACACAGAGGTGACGGTGTTGATCCCACGACGCGAGTACAGCCGCTTCTGGCATCGGCTGGTCCATGACAGAACCGCCGACTCGATTGCCAAGGTGCTCGACGACCTGCCTCATTGCAACGTGACGATCGTGCCATTCCACCTGGGAGCGAAGGGCATAACTCCCCGGCTCATCAGGCCGGCAGACCAAACGGCACCCGAGGGGAAGGGGCGGCGTGCTGCCAAGTCCAAAGAGCTCCCACACATCGAGATCGGCGACATCGACATGCCTGCGGACCGTGTACCCATTGCCGAGGTCAGGCACAGGCAACGGGTCCGCCTTGCCGGCAAGATCTACTCGATGCGCGTCCAGCCGTGGTCAGGTGTAGCGGTTCTCGAGCTGACCCTCATCGACGACACTGGCGCGATGCAGATCGTCTTCTTCGGTCGGCGTGAGCTCCCCGGGGTGACCACGGGCACCAAGCTTGTGGTCGACGGCGTCATCGGTGAGCACCGCGGCAAGATGGCCATCCTGAACCCCCAGTATGAGATCCAAGCTGCGGCTGAGGTTCGCTGAACCATCCAAGCCGCGGCTGGGGTTCGCTGAACCAACTCACGACAGCGAACGACCCGCCTCGATCGGCGTTCATCATCGGCTGCGACGGCATGCCGAGCGGTGTGGCCGAGATGCCCCGCAGGTCAGGAGCTGCCCTGGTCCATCTGCTTGGGGCTCGCTTCGGGCGCGGTCGTGTCGGCGCTGTCAGCTCGTGCCCGACCCAAGGAGTTGAGCAGGAGACGCGCCTGGCCCTCGATTCCCGGGGACCGGTGCTGCTCGCCGGCCGCACGGGCCTGGGTGGCCAGCTCGATGGCTCTGGTCGTGTCACCGGTGGCAGAGCAGAACCTGGCCCACTCCATCTGTGTATCGGCCGCAAGCAGTGGAGCCGGTGTGCGCTCGTGCACCCTGACGGCCAGCTCGAACCAGTTGTGGGCTGCCTCGTCCCTGCCCTGCACGGCTGCGAGCATCGCCAGGTGATGCGCCCCGCAGTGCAGCATCGTCGCTCCCCTCGGGAGCTGCTCGGCATGAGGTGCGAGCCACCCCTCGAAGAGTCGGGCACCCTGCTCGTCAGCGAACAACGCTGCCAGCAGCGCCAGGTTCGATGCACAGACGCCGTGGAAGCGGGGGAGCGGACCAAGAGCACCAGCGCCGCGTTGGACGACAGATCGGTAGCGCTCCTCGGCCTCGGTGATCCGGCCTGACTCGGCGAGCACGACGATCGCGGTGCATCCGAGCCAGTCGGTGGGTCTTTCGGCCAGCTGATCGGCGATGTCGTCGGCGTCTGCCGTCCGGCCCTGCTGCAGCCGAAGCGCATGCCAGAACCTGAGACGCTCGGCTTGATCATCGACTCCCATCACGGCCGCAAGGTGATCGCGCTGCTCAGCGGCCCGATCCGCGTCGGAGA
>JAHFUU010000157.1:0-772 GCA_023264915.1 Microthrixaceae bacterium
CCCTTGCCAGTGCCGATCTTGTAGCGGATGTGGCCCCGAGCCGTCTGGAAGTCCCAGAGGTTCGAGTTGGAGGTGAGCTCGCGGTACTTGCCCTGGGCGGGGAACCACGCTTCGGTGTCGTACTTGAGGGCTGCCGGAGCGCCAAGGTCACCAGAGGGCGTGTTGATCACCTGGTAGGGGATGGAGAGGACCCGCAGCAGCCACTCCTCGTTGGCGAGCGCCTGCTGGAACCAGTGCTCGGAGTCGTCGGGGTGGCAGAAGATGAACTGCTCGAGCTTGTAGAACTGGTGTGATCGGATGATCCCCGCGGTGTCCTTCCCGTAGCTTCCCGACTCGGTCCGGAAGCACATCGAGTCACCGAGGAACGCGGCAGGCAGGGACTCGAAGGTGGCATCCATGTGCATGCCGAGGATGGTCTGCTCGCTGGTGCCGACCAGGGACAGGTCCTCGTCGCGGAGCGCGAAGTTGTCGACCCCCTGGAAGGGTAGGTAGCCAGAGGCACGCAGCGTTGCCGGCTTGGCGAGCACCGGCGGGCTCACAAGGGTGAACCCCTGCGGGCGGACGTGATCCAGGAACAGCCGCACCAGGGCGTTGCGCAACAGCACGGCGTCGTCACACAGTGCATAGAAGCGCGACCCGGCGGCCCTGACGGCCCCGGCCGTGTCGATCAGCCCGAGCGCGGTCCCGAGCTCGTGCGCATGCTGGGGCTCGAAGGTCAAGGTCGCCGGCTCACCCCACGCGCTGACCACCTCGAGGGCTTCCTCGCCACCGA
>JAHFUU010000157.1:782-6489 GCA_023264915.1 Microthrixaceae bacterium
GAGTCGAGGTTGTCGGTGACAGCTCTGAGCTCGCAGGCCAGCTCCTTCTCTTCGTCTCGCAGCGCCTGCGCCTCGTCACGGAGCTGAGGGTCAGCGTCAGGCCCGCCCGCAGCTCCGATCTGCCTCGCGAGCTTCTTGGAGCTTGAACGGAGCGAATCCACTCGCTGGGCGAGAGCTCTGCGCCGGCGGTCGAGGTCGACGATCTCATCGACGTCGAGGCTCATCCCCCTCGCCGCTATGACGTTGCTCATCTTGTTCGGGTCGGCGACGACATCGCTCAGGCGAGGCACGGAGCATCCTCCAGTTCAGGTGCACGGTCCGGAATCCTCCGAGGGGCACCGGCGCGGCCAGAGACGATACCGGGACCTCGGGGGTCGGTTCGAACGGCTAGAACGAGCAGATGAAGATCGCGATCCGCACAGTCAGAGACGATGCCGAGTTCGAGTCGTGGCACCGTGGCAGCGAAGCGATGTTCGGCGCTCCCGAGAGCGATGCCGAGCTTGCCGTCGAGCGGGCGCTGGTGCCTCTGGATCGCACCGTCGCAGCCGTCGACGGCGAGCGGATCGTGGGAACGGCGGCTTCGTACCCCTTCGAGATGACCCTGCCCGGCGGTGGGACGATACCCGTCGCCGGGGTCACGATGGTCACGGTCAGCTCCACCCACCGCCGCCGCGGCATACTCCGCGAGATGATGAGCTTCCAGCTCGATGACGTGGTGTCCCGGTCAGAGCCCATCGCAGTGTTGAACTCCTCGGAGTCGAGCATCTACGGCCGGTTCGGCTACGGCATCGCCGAGCTGTACCAGGAGTACAGGATCGACACCCAAAGGGCTGCCTTCGGGCGCCCGGTACCTGAGCGAAGGGTCCCCATGCGGCTCATCACCAAGGCCGAGGCCCACAAGGAGCTGCCGTCGATCTATGACCGCTGCCGCCTGTCGAAGCCGGGCATGCTAACCCAGCCTGAGGCTTGGTGGGCGGGCGTGCTCGGCGAGCGCCAGACCTGGAAGGGGGGCGGATCGCTGTATGTGGTGGTAGCCGACGCCGACGAGGCGGCGGGAACCGGCCCCGGGTATGCCCTCTACCGGATCGCCAGCGACACACCGTCGGGCACATGGAAGCTGACCGTGATCGACATGCAGGCTGCCGACTCGGTCGTCGAGGCCCAGCTGCTGCGCTTCCTGCTCGACGTCGACCTGGTGGGCACGGTCCGGTTCGAGAGCCGGCCTCTTGATTGCCCGTTGCGCTGGTGGATGCGCGAACCGCGCGAGGCGCGGGTGGTCCACGTCGGTGACTTCTTGTGGGTTCGGGTGCTCGACGTAGTGCGGGCCCTGTCGGCTCGCCGGTACCCGGTGCAAGACGAGCTCGTCATCGACATCGAGGATCCCTTCGGCGGTCACGGCAGCGGCCGTTACCTGGTCTCGGGTGGGCCCGATGGCGCCTCGTGCGAGCCGACTCACCGGCCTGTCGATCTGCTCATGGACATAGCTGAGCTCGGGGGCATCTACCTCGGCCAGACCCGGCCGACGTCACTCGCCTCCGCGCAGCGGATGATCGAGGTCACGCCCGGAGCGCTTGCCCGAGCCGACGCGTTCTTCGGCTGGCCGGTCGCGCCCTGGTGCACGACGCGGTTCTGAGCGTGAGGTTGGCACCGGGCAGGCATACTTGTGCGATGCCATGCTCATCGGCGAGGCGGGAAGCGTGAGGCCCTTCACCCTCCGCCGCAGCGCAGCCCGGGTCATCTTGTTGAACTCAGATGGCCACACGCTGCTGCTGCAGGCATCAGACCCGGTTGACGCCTCCAAAGGACACTGGTGGGAGATACCCGGCGGCGGTATCGACCCCCAGGAGTCAAGCGCCGAAGCGGCCATGCGCGAGCTCCATGAGGAGACCGGCATCACCGACGCTGAGATCGGCCCCTGCGTGTGGACCCAGCACTGTGAGTTCACCTTCGCCGGCATCCACTTCGACCAGGACGAGTACCTTCACGTCGCCTGGTGCGATGTCGCTCACGAGTACCGCCCAGCCGCGCTCGAGTCACTCGAGGCGCTGGCTTTCAAGGGTCACAGGTGGTGGCCACTCCGTGACCTGCTGGCCAGCGAGGAGCGCGTCCTGCCCTTCCGCTTGCGTGAGTTCCTGCCCGCACTCGTGGCTGGTGATCTGCCCGACCCGCCCGTGGACATCACCCACACCGGCGGATGGTGAGGTCCTCAACCAATCGTCGATCTTGGGAGGCAAGCGCCTGGTTGCCTGGGGGGCTGCGCCCCCCACACACCCTCGCTGGCGCTCGGGTGCTCCCCATCGCCGGCGGGCTCCCTGGCGGTCGCGCCGCCGGAGGCGCTTGCCACATCCTCAACCAATCGTCGATCTTGGGAGGCAAGCGCCTGGTTGCCTGGGGGGCTGCGCCCCCCACACACCCTCGCTGGCGCTCGGGTGCTCCCCATCGCCGGCGGGCTCCCTGGCGGTCGCGCCGCCGGAGGCGCTTGCCACATCCTCAACCAATCGTCGATCTTGGGAGGCAAGCGCCTAGCTCGCTGATCCGTTGCATCGCCAGATCGAGCTCGCCCCGGTAGAAGGGCTCTGCGAAGGTGGCGATCCGAGAGAAGTTCTCCACCGATCCACCGAGCTTGGCCATGGCGGCCAGAACAGCGAGGCGCACCTCCTCGAATCCCTCCGGTAGAGGTGGGCGCATGGCAGCCGCAGGGGGGAGGCGGTCAAAGGGCACATGTGGCTCGTTCTGGTACCAGTAGGCGACCGATGTGTAGTCGTTCTCGAAGTTGTTGGCGTGGCCGTGCTCGATCGTCCATCGGATCGACTCGTCGAAGCGGATCGGATCGGCCACGTACCACCGGTACATGCCGACCAGGCCACCGAAGTCGGCTCGCTCGACCAGGGGGAAGCCCGAGTAGGGGTTGGCGTACTCGTGCCAGTTGCACGCGCCCGACCCGAAGACCTCCTCGTGGCCGGTGCCGTGGATGCGGGGTGGCCACGCGTCGCCGTCGATGAACACCATGTCGTCGCCCTCGCCGTACCAGCCGCCCGCGATGTTGTCGATCTCGAGCACGAGACCGATCATCTGGCCCTTGCCCCGCGCGTCGAGCGCGAGGTAGTTGTCGGCGCCGTCGAGGTTGGAGCCGTCATGGAGCTGCTCGTTGCACGGGTCCATGGCGGGGACGGTGGGGCGCTCCTGGCGGTACTGGGCGTGGAAGCGCAGCACCTCTGGGGGCGGAGGCTCGTCGAACACCTCGTGCTCGATGTGGTACCAGACCATCCCCAGCATCCCGCCCAGGAACGTCTCGGCACGGTTCTCGATCTGGATCAGCGCACGTGTCGCGTACGGCATGGGGAAGTAGGCGTTGAGGCCCGGGGATGCACCCATGCCCGGGTTGACGGCGGTGAAGAAGCTGGCGTACTCGCGGATGCGTCCATGGGTGACGCCGAAGAAGTCGCCCATGGGCACCTCGACGGAGGGGGACTCCTCGCCGTCCCAGAAGCAGCGCAAGATGCCGTCACGGTGATCAGTCAGCTCAGGCGCCGCGAGAGCCAGGTAGATGCGAGTGATGCATCCCGCTCCACACTCGTCGAGCAGGGTCACGGTCTCACCAGGACCGATGCGGATGTAGTCGTCGTTGCGTCCCGTGCGGTCCCAAGACGACGAGCGCTTCACCGAAGACCTCGGCGCGCGGATGAGCGAGCTGAGGGGATGGTCATCCAGGGGGTGACCCACAGCTGCACATCCTGTCACCCCGCATCGTGAGATGCAGCGTGAGGATGCCGAGTGCACCTCGAGTGAGTCGTGTGCGATAAAACGCAGTACGGATCGAAAGGGGAATGGGGAGCCGGACTCGCAATCGCTCCGCGGCCCCGACCACCAATGCAAGAAGAAGGCATCCTTCGTGGCGACCTCGAGTGGGGGACCACCCCGCGGCTGGTGCTCGCCCAGGCAGCGCGCTTCGGTGAGCAGCCAGCCATGATCGACCACGGCACGGCTCTGTCCTTCGCGGAGCTGTCCTGCCGCGTGGAGGACGCCGCGCGTGCTTTCATCGCGGCTGGTCTCGAGCCCGGTGATCGTGCAGCGATCTGGGCACCCAACATCTGGGAGTGGGCAGTCGTCGCGTTGGGTCTGCACTCCGCAGGTGGAGTGGTCGTGCCGATCAACACGCGGTTCAAGGGCAGGGAGGCGGCCCATGTGCTCAGGCGCAGCAACGCCAAGGTGCTCTTGTGCGTCGCAGGCTTCCTCGATACCGACTACGTCTCGCTCCTGCGTTCGGAGATGGGTGGACCGTCGGGTCCGAGGCCAGTCGAAGGTCTGGCCGACCTCACGACGATCGTGGTGATGCGAGGTGATGCCCCCGAAGGCACCGTCTCGCTGGACACGTTCTTGGAGCATGGAGGATCGGTGCCCGCAGAGGTCGTGCACGAGCGAGCGGCCGCGGTCAGCCCTGATGACCTGTCAGACATCTTGTTCACGTCAGGCACGACAGGCCAGCCCAAGGGTGTCATGACGACCCATGGCCAGAACTTGCGGGCCTTCAGTGCCTGGGCGAGCGTGATCGGCCTGCGTCACGACGACCGGTACCTGGTGGTCAACCCGTTCTTCCACGCCTTCGGGTACAAGGCTGGAATCCTCGCCTCGCTCATGACGGGTGCAACGGTGTACCCCGAACCGGTCTTTGACGTCCCCACGGTGATGCGACGGGTCACCGATGACGCCATCTCGATGCTGCCTGGCCCCCCGACGCTCTATCAGACGATCCTGAACCATCCCGACCTGGGGTCTTTTGACATGTCGTCGCTCCGCTTGGCGGTCACCGGTGCAGCAGCGATCCCGGTCGAGCTCATCGTCCAGATGCGTGAGGAGCTCAGCTTCGAGGTGATCGTCACCGGCTACGGGCTCACGGAGGCTTGCGGCATCGCCACCATGTGCCGGTTCGACGATGATCCCGAGACCATCGCGCTCACCTCGGGGCGGGCCATCCCTGGCGTCGACGTCGAGATCCATGACGACGACGGTGCGGAGGTCCCAAGAGGTGAACCGGGTGAGGTCGTGGTGCGCGGCTACAACGTGATGCGCGGGTACCTCGACGACCCAGAGGGGACAGCGGCCGCGATAGATGCCGAAGGCTGGCTGCACACCGGCGACATCGGAACGATGGACGAGCGCGGGTACCTCGAGATCACTGACCGCAAGAAGGACATGTTCATAGTCGGTGGGTTCAACGCGTACCCGGCCGAGATCGAGAACCTCCTGCTTGCCAACGAGGCGGTCGCGCAGGTGGCGGTCGTGGGCATGCCCGACGAGCGGATGGGTGAGGTCGGTTGCGCTTTCGTCGTCCCGCGCGCCGGCGCCGCGATCGAACCGGGCGAGCTCATCGGGTGGGCCCGACAGCACATGGCCAACTACAAGGTTCCCCGGAAGGTGATGGTCCTCGACGAGCTGCCGCTCAACGCAACCGGCAAGGTGCTCAAGTACGAGCTGCGAGAGCGCCTGCTCGGTTGACCCTGCGCTTCAAGGGAGCGGGACGAGGTCGCCTGACCTCGTCGCTGCGCCCCCGAGCTGGCCTGCCGGTACCTCCTCTCATGCAATAGGGTGGTGGGGATTGAAACGCACAGGACTCCGCTGGGGTCGGGGAGGTGCGCCATGGCCAAGAAGGTGAAGTGCCCTTCATGTGGGGCCAAGAACGCAGCTGACGCCCACCGGTGCCGAGTGT
>JAHFUU010000158.1 GCA_023264915.1 Microthrixaceae bacterium
CCTCGGCCCGGTCGGGAAGGTCGCTCGCCTTGAGGCGGTTGTCGGGGAAGGACCTGTCCGTGTAGGTCTCGGTGGTCTCGTCGGGCCCATAGTCGAGGAGGGAGCTCGCCTGCGTGACCCGCCATCGGTCCGCCAAAGTCCCGTACAGGTCGGACTCGGCGGGTCTCTCACCAAGCGCCGCGCCGTCCATGCCGACGAGGTCGTCGGCCTGCTTCCCGTTCGCGTTGCCGAGCAGCCCCTCGACAGACCCCTGGCGAGACTGTGCGACCTCGATCTGGACAGATGTCCCCCATCCGCCGATCGGCAGCACCCACACGCTCGTGCCATCATCGAGGCGCACGACGAATCCCGTGCCACGCTCCCGTGAAGCGGTACGGACAGTGGCGCCCGCAAGCTCGAAGTCGCCGCCAGGCACCAGGGTCCCGTCTGCACGCAGCTCCAAGCCGTTTCGTGCCAGGGACACCGTCAGCCGGTGTCCACCGACACCTATCGCGACAGCAGTGTTCACGCTGACGGCCCGCGACTCGGGGTAGGGCTGCTGCCTTGCCTGCACCTCGAACCCGTCGACGGTGGAACGCACGAGGGTGAACTCACCTTCAGACTGAAGGTCGAAGCGCAGGCCGTCGAAGGTGACCAGGTGCGGGTCCGCTGTGCTCGAGCCGCACGTGCCGCTCTTGCACCCGGGCTGGCCGGGGCCATTGGGGTTGCCAGGGCCATAGGGGTTGCCGGCAGGCTTCGAGGGGGGTGGTTGCTTCGGGTGGCGCTTTCGCTTGGGGTCCTTGCAGAAGTCGTTGAGGGAGTAGCCGTCCACCTGCGCGAGCACCGTCGCGAGCCCCCCGTTCATCCCGAACCCTAGAGGGAGGGTGGCGCGTTCTGTGAGCTCTGATGCCCCCTTCGAACCGTCCGGGCACGTGCAGTCCCCACCGTTCACGCAAAGGTTCACCGCCTTCATCGGGGTGAGCACCTTGTCGACCCCGAAGCCGTCGTCGGCCAGGCGGGCATGCCCCGAGATGAGGATGACCCTGATCACCTCCGCTGACCCGGAGATGTCATACAGATCGCTCACGAGCAGGCCCGTCGGTCCAAGGTTGTAGTCGTCGCCTGCGCCGACTGTCAGGCCTGTGCGTGGCGGCCTGGACGACGCTGTCGGTATCGGTCCCGGTCCGATCATGTCCCAGTCGGCGTGGCCCAGCACCCGGAAGTAGCTCGACGCCCAATCGTCAAGGACCGTGTCCTCGACGCCGGCCGTGAGCGACTTGTAGGACCCGACATCTGAACCCTTGACGACAGCGGGCAGCAGGCGACCCCAGACCTGTTCCTGGCTGCCGAGCGCGTAGCCGATCAGGCTGTAGAAACCGATCGCGTCGTAGCTCCGGGCACCGAAGAGCTGCCAGTCTGGGTGTGTCGCATACTCGAGCCAGTGCGTCACGTTCTCGACGAGGTTGCCAGCGCTGGGATGGAGCTGCTCCATGGCCCAGGTGGCCTCACCCTCGCTCACCCAGGGCATCGTGTTGGCCCAGACACTGAAGCTGCCCATCGTGCGGTACTGGTAGCAATGGAACAGCTCATGCGTGATGACCGTGGCGAGGAGGGGGTCAGAGAGGCTGGCGGTGCGAGCCGCGTTCACGGTCATCCAGCATGTGCCGGGTTGGGGACCGAGCTCCTTGCCCTTCAGGTCCCAGCGCGCCGCCCACGCCGCTGCCTTGTTCTTCGGGTCATTGGTGACCGACACGCCGACGGCAGGGTGTGCCGGTTCACCCGTCTTGGCAGCAAGCTCGGAGTTCACCTGGGTCACCACCGGCACATAGGACTTCGGGTCGTTTGGATCGTTGAGCGAGACGAACCCTGCCGAGAGGTGTACGAAGCCATCCCTGTGGACCGGCGAGGCGAAGCTTCGGAGCACGGAGCCGGGTGTGGTCGAACCGTCGGATCCGACGATCAGGCCTGATCGTCGATCGAGGCCCATCGCGTTGTCGACGGCCCGCTGTTGATCGCCTGAGAGCTGGTCGTAGTAGCGGGCCAGCTCTGCGATCGACTCGGTTCCCTCGAAGCTGCCGCCCGGATCAGATGGCGCACCCTGAGGCAGCTCCACCTCTGGCAGCTGACCGAACTGCGCGCTGAAGAGCTGCAAGGCACGCACCTTGGTGTGACCGTGCTCGCGGATGTCCCGCTCGATCACGTCATAGACCGTGAGCGGCGGCGTCGGGCCGGTCGCGGCCGGGCCTGTTGAAGACGTCCCCGTTGCGGTGCCCGTGGCCTCTGGGTTGGGTTGGTCCCGCCTGTCGCGCCACGCAACGACCCCGACGGCCGCCAGCACGACGGCAACCGCGATCAACACAGCCAGACGCCTCATCGAGCGCCTCATCGAGGCTCCACTCATGGTCGGTTCGATGCTAGCCATGACCTCGGACCCGGGTGATGCTTACGGGGCACTCCATGCCGTTGCCCGGAGAAGCTGCCTCCCGGCTCGGGTTTGGGCATGGCACTCCGTGGATCATCGACTGACCGGGCATCCTCGGAGATGATCGGCTAAGAGCCCCCAGCGCGCCTGGCTCCGCTGTCACCGCGGCCCGTGTCACCGCTGTCTTCGAGGCCGGTGTCTTCGAGGCCGCTGTCTTCGAGGCCGCTGTCTTCGAGGCCGGTGTCTTCGAGGCCGCTGTCTTCGAGGCCGGTGTCGATGAGATCGTTGGCGGTTGCAAGGGCCGAGGCGAAATGGCCAGCCTTGAGATACACCGCATCGAAGTAGTGTCCCGCGGCCAGGTTCTGTCCGGGCAGCGGCGGTTGGCCCAAGGACCGCACGAGTGAGGTCGGCTTGTCGGAGGGACGCACGCTGCCGGCCAGCCCGTCGAGGACATCCCCGTCGACGTTCGCTGACCAGAAGTTGGTGGCCTTCCCGTTGGAGCTGGCGTTCTTCTTGCGTCGCCTGTTCTTTGCCATCTGCTCGTCCGGGTCCCTATGCCGCGCTCTCGGCGCTCTGGTCGCTGCCGTCGCCACCTGTGTGCTGGTCGACCGACACGCTCGGCGCGGACTTCGTCGCGGCGAGGTCGGCGGCGTTCTCGGTGAGCAGCTCATCTGAGCGCAAACCGAGTGCTGTCCGAAGCTGGTTCGCGTCGAGGTCGTCCAGAGAGCTGGATTTGGGTAGGACAAGGTCCGCTACACGACGCTTGCCCGCCACGACTTCCTCGACCCGCTCGTCGATCGTACCCGGGCACACGAGCTGGTGGTAGATCACCGTTCGCGTCTGGCCGAGTCGCCACGTCCTGTCGCGGGCCTGGTCCTCGACAGCGGGGTTCCACCACCGGTCATAGAGAACGACGTGGTTGGCGGCGGTCAGGTTGAGGCCGGTGCCCCCCGCCTTCAGCGACAGCACCAGCACCGACGGGCCTCGCTCTGCCTGGAACTCGGCGATGATGCCATCCCTGACGGATCGGGTCAGGCCTCCGTGGTAGCACGACACCGGCTGGCGAAGGCGCCGACCGAGATGCTCGGCAAGCCTCTGGCCCCACTCCGCGTACTGGGTGAACACCACGACGCGCTCGCCTGCGGCAAACACCGATTCGAGGATCTCCTCGAGCCTGGAGAGCTTCCCTGACCGATCGTCGAGAAGCTCGCCGTCACCGGTGTAGGCAGAAGGATGGTTGCAGATCTGCTTCAGTGCTGTGATCGCGGCCAGAACCTGGCCCTTCTGGGGCTTCTCGCCCTCACTCCGCAACACGAGCCGATCAAGCACAGCTTCATAGAGCCCGATCTGCTCTGGTGTCATCGAGCAGTGGTCGAGCTCGTCGATCCGGTCGGGAAGCTCGGCAGCGATCATGGGCTCAGCCTTGGTCCTGCGGAACACGAGGACGCCGTTGAGGGTGCGCATGGCATCCTCGGCTTCCTGCCGGACATCCCGATCCTCGGACAGGACCGTGATGAACTTGGCACGCTCACCCACCAGTCCGGGGTTCGTGAAGTCGAGTATGGCCCAGAGGTCACCAAGACCGTTCTCGATCGGAGTGCCCGTGAGCGCGATCCGTGTCCGGGCGGGCAGGCGCCTGAGCTGCTGTGCCGTGTCACTCGCGGGATTCTTGATGGCTTGAGCCTCGTCCAGGACGATCTTCGACCAGTCGATGTCTACGAGAGCGTCGAGATCACGCACGGCAGTTCCGTAAGTCGTGAGGATCACGTCGTGGTCTCGAACCTCGTCTGCGATCTCGTCAGAGCCTGCCCGCGAAGCGCCGTGGTGGACTGCCACACGAAGCTGTGGTGTGAACCGGCGAGCCTCCGCGGCCCAGTTGCCGACCACCGCCGGAGGCGCAATCACCAGCGAAGGGCCGCTCGCCCTGACCTCGAGAAGGTGCGCGAGCATCGTCGGCGTCTTCCCGAGACCCATGTCCAGAGCCAGGCACCCGCCCAATCCCACCGCGTCGAGGTAGCCCAGCCACGAAAGGTCCTCGCACTGGTAGCTGCGAAGCTCGCCGACGAACCCCTCTGGTGTGGCGACCGGCTGGGCTTGGAGCGTCTCTGCCTTGGCTAGCAGATCGGCTGCCCACCCACCGGCATCGACGGTGATGCCGCCCTCCAGCGGCGAGCCCTCGAGACCGAGCGCGTAGCGCAGCATCTCGGCCCCGGAGAGCTTGGTCGTGTTCGCACGTTCAGCCAGGGCCTGCTCGGCAGCTCTCAGATCTGCCGTGTCGAGAGCAACCCAGCGCCCGCCGGAGTGCACCAGCGGACGGGCTTCCTTGGCGAGCCGGCGGATCTCCTCCGCGTCGAGCTCGACGTCGTCGAACAGCACAGACCACGCGACCTTGGTCAGCTGGGCTGCACCGCCGGTGGTGGGCGTCGAGGAGTCTGCGGACAGGTGCAGAGACGGGGAGGGCTTGCGGGTCGATATCGCCGGAACCCGAACCGAGAACCCCGCGTCGTCCAGCTCCCTGCCCACGTGAGCCATGAGCTCCCAGGCTTCCTCCTGGCTCAAGATGACCTCTCCCCGCCTATGACCACCGGGCCGGGTGAGGGCGGGGAGCAGCCGCTCGAGGCGTGCCAGCTCATCTTCGAGCTCGCGGCGCTTGGTACCGGCGTTGACAGCTGCGACATCGAATGACACCAGCTTGTTGCCATCGGAGTGCGCCAACACGGACAGGTGCCACGCTCCGTCCTCACTCGGCGGGTCGAGCTGGACGACCAACGGGTTGCGCAGCGGGTTGAGCACCGACTTCGCCCAGCGCTCGATCCGGTTGACCAGCTCGCCGCCTGCAGGGCCAGGTGCATTGAAATGGCTGCCATCGAGACGGCCGAGGAACGACTCGGCGATGTCTGACGGAAGCTTCGGGCTCGGTGGAGGAGCCGGCACCTCGATGGTGCGCGCCGCCTGACGGCAAATCGCGTCGACCATGCCGGTCAACGCAGAGCGTGTCACTGCCTTCGCGTCACCCGCGGAGTCGACCGCCTGAACCGATGCAGGCATCGCGTCGCCGAAGGCTGCGAGCTGGTTCTGGTCCACCAGTGCCGGTGTCCACCGGACCGAGAAGGTCTCATAGTTGCTGGAGCTGCCCTCGTTCTGCTTTCGCCGGCGCTTGCGCTGCTTGAGAAGGGGAACCATCGCGCCTTTTGCGGTGAGTGCCACGGCCCAGACCGCGACCTCGGCCAGCCAATGCACGCTCGCCCCTAGCGAGTCGTCGGGCTCGGAGGCCGCCAGCGCCACCAGCCAGCCCAAGACGTCGCCAACTGGTGCCGCGACCGCGTCGGCGCGGACGTTTCCTGGCAGCCTGGCCGCGGCATGAGGACTCCATTCGGCGTGAGCACCCGCCTCTGCAAGCATCTCGACGAGCTCGTCGGCCTTGAGCGGAGTGGCGCCCGGTCCTGCTGCCCACGCAACCACCAGTCCGGGTGACCACGAGAGCTGCAAGCGGGCAACGCCGTCGCTGACGAGCTCGACCTGATCAGCTGCAGACCCTCTGGTGTCGTCACCCGACACCGGTAGCCCGAGCCGTCGCGCCGCACCCGCAAGCCTCGCCCGCTCAGACTCGAAGTCAGCGACGATCTGAGCCCTTTCTGGACCCTGGATGGACCGGACTGACTTGAGGGCTTCGTCAGTCTCATCGATGCGGTCGAGCAACGTCTCGACCCATCTCTCACGGTCTGCATGCAGGGCCTGCACCTGCTGGGCATCGTCCTCACCGGCAGCCTCGAGCTCGACAAGCACATCAAAGGGTGCAAGCCGGGGCAGCTTCGCTAGATCGGTTGCGCTCACCAATACGCCATCCTGTTCGTCACCACCACCCACGCTCAGATCGCGGGCAGCCCCTTCCGGTTGTCAATATCGTCGATCCTGCTGGGCAAAGCCAGGCATTCGTAGTCATCCCCTGTGGACGATGAGGAAAGGGGACGGTCCCACCTGGCCGAATCCCTGCTCGTGCAGCTCAGCGAAGGGGCACGTGGGGATCGATTCTCCACACCCACGCCGGCTGTGAGGAGCTCAACGCCTCAGCTTCAACGTCTGAGC
>JAHFUU010000159.1:0-1041 GCA_023264915.1 Microthrixaceae bacterium
AAGGCGCCGGTCTATGACGCCGAGCCCGTCACGGTGGTCGCCGAGCTCACGGCGGCGGCAGCTGGCTGTGACGGCCCCGCAGGCGAGCTGGCCATGCGAGTGGTCGGCCTCGACGATTCCACAAGGGCGGAGGCGACGTCGTCGCTCATCTCCGACGATGGACGGGTCTCTCGCGGCGGGTTGACCGCGGCGAGCCCAGAGGTGCCGTCCGACATCGACCGCGCATCCCTGCTCGAGCTGGCCGATGCCGACAGCTTCCCGGTTGTCCCCCAGCCCGAACCGGCAGATCGACCTGAAGCGTCGCGTGAGGCTCTGGAGCCGGGCGCCGTCCTCGGCACGCAGTGGGCGGGCTTCCATGTCGAGCGGGCGGGCTCCTACCTCGAGGAGATCTCCGAGACCCACGCTGTGTTCTGTGAGGATGGTTGCGCCCATCCCGGGTGGCTCTTGCGGTTCGCCAACTGGGCGCTGTCAGGATCGGTGCAGCTCGGGCCGTGGATCCACGTGGCATCCGACGCGTGGTTCCTGGAGCCCGTGCGAGATGGCGACAGGTTGGAGGTTCGAGGCCGGGTGCTGGATCGCTATTCGCGCAAGGGGCACGAGCTGGTCGATCTCCGGGCGCTGTACCTCGTTGGCGACGCACCCGTCGCTCTGGTCGACCAGAGGGCCATCTGGCGACCCCGCGTCACGCCCTGAGCGTGCGAAGGAGCACTTCTTGGGCGACGGTCGCGACGTGGTCGCCTTCAGCAGTGAAGACATGGCCGACCGAGAGTCCCCTCGAGCTCAACAGGCCGTGGCTCGTGAAGTCGTGGACATGCCATTCGTCGGCACGGACCGGCTTGTGCAGCCAGATCGAATGGTCGAGGCTTGCCGAGAAGAAGGGCGGCTCGGACGTTCCGCCGTCTGCCCGATCGGGATGCAGGGCGACCACCGCGTCGGTGGGCAGATCGTCAGAGACGAAAGCGAGGCCAGCGGCGTGCAGCACCGGGTCCTCACCGAGCGCATCTGTGACGCGGAACCAGGCAGTCGAACGGCCGATGTGGC
>JAHFUU010000159.1:1051-6389 GCA_023264915.1 Microthrixaceae bacterium
GCGGGGCACAACCCGCCGGTCGAACACCGGTGACCAGCTCGTCGACGGGAGGTCCTCGGGTCGAGGAACGTCGTCGAGGGTGGCTGTCTGGACCTCGGGTCCCGGCTCGGGCAGCTGGAACGATGCGTCCAGGTTCAAGATCGCGCCCACGGCTTGACGGGCGACCACCCGGCGGGTGACGAAGGTGCGACCGTTGCGGAGCCGGTCGACCTCGAACCGGATCGGCTCGTCCGCATCCCCGAGGCGGATGAAGTATGCGTGAAGGGATTGGACCGAGAAGGAAGGATCGACCGTCTCGGCTGCGGCCCGCAAGGCCTGCGCGACGATCTGACCGCCGTACAGGCCGCCCCACGGGTAGCGGGGCCCGACACCGACCCAGGTGTCTGGGCCGTGCTGCTCGAGTTGCATCATGGTGACGAAGTCCATGGGATCTCCTTCTGGCGCCGGTGGCCGGGTCGTCGCCAGAACCCTCGAGCCGTGGAGCTTTGAGTAGGGTTTGAACGGCGTGTGGTTCGCTGTTGAGCGAACGGCAATGGGTCTACCTCTTGACAGGAGAACGACGCCAATTGTGCGGTGCTCGACGTGCAACACGATCCAACATGACGGAGCGGACCGCTGCGCTGCCTGCGGGGCCCCTCTTGGCAACCCGGTCGTGCCCACGGGCCCCACACCGCCGTTGGAGTCCGCGACGCTGGTCACGCCTCAGCCGACTCCAGCGCCCGCCAGCTGGCAGAGCGGTCCTGTGGTGCTCGGTCCGTCATCGGATCCTGGCCTGGGTGGTGTGCCGCTCAACACGGGCTACGCGTCCCACACCCTCTCGGATCTCGCTCCGGGTTCGCCATCGGTCCTGGTCGGGCCGACCACCGTCGACGACACCAGCAAGGGCTTGAAGGTGGCGGCGATCGTGGCGTCGTCGCTGGTGCTGGTGGTGCTCGTCGCCCTGGTGTTCGTCGTGGTCGCTTCGGGGAGGTCTTCGCCTCCACCTTCGACGACACAGCTGTCCCAAGCGGACTCAATCGCCTCGCAGACCACGCCAGCCTCGAACCCGGCAGCCGCTGGCGCAGCCTCGGTATCTGTGTCGGTGGGCAGCCCGACGGTGACGTCCGGTGAAGCCGTGAGCCTCCCGGTGCTCTTCAACGGCGACCCTTCACAAGTCGAGTCGACGACGCTCGTGATGAATGGGCTCCCCACGCCTGACACTGCTCGTGGACTGCGCAACCAGTTCTCCTTCCCGACCTCGTTTCCGGGCACCGTGCAGCTGAAGGTCTCGATCAGGCTGAAGGACGGCCGGATGATAGAGAGCAACACGGTCAGCGTCACGGTCGTACCGACCACGACAGTCGCACCCTCGACAGTGATCGTCCGCCCCAGCCCGACTTCGGGCGGCTCTACGAGCGGTGTGCCGTTCGGCCACTGGGTGTCGATGCTTGGCGCCAAGCCCTCCTATGAGATCGCATCCGAGCTGTCTACGGAGATCCCCGGATCGACCGTCGCCCACTCCGACGACATCGCCAGCCTGAGGCCGGGCTACTGGGTCGTGTTCATGGGCAGCTTCTCTGGGGCCGACGACGCTCTTGCCAATTGCCGTTCCCTGGGCCGTTACAGCCGCGACGACTGCTACGCGGCGTTCCTGTCGACCAACCCTGCCGACATCACGAAGGTGAAGTACCCCTGATCGGCCACCGCTGAGCCCCTGAACGCCGAAGGGCCACAAAGGCCGTGACACAAGGCTACGGTCATGGGCCGTACAGGCCAAGGGGGACCCCGTGAGCGAGCGACCCGTTGCTCAAGACGAAGAGGCCCGCCGACTGACCCAGGGTCAAGGTGGTGCGGCCGCAGGCGGCGGGGACGGTGTTGACGGCTTCCCCGACGACCTGCTGAGCAAGCGGTTCCCCGTCTACACGCGGGGCAACATCGGTGAGGTCATGCCGGACGCGCTGACACCGATGCAGATCTCGACGATGGACATGCTGAACAACGCGCAGGTGAAGGCGCTGGCACGCATGGGCGTGATCACACCCGACGAGGTCGAGCCGGACCGGCGCGTCACCTTCCCTGTCATCAACGGCTTCACCTTCGTCAACCTCTCGTTGTTCCGGATCATCGGCGTGCGCGTGGAAGGCCTCACACCGGAACTGATCGATGAAGCGTTTGCGACGGGGCCAGATCTGCCGCCCTACCGTCCTCATCCCGATGACGAGAGCCCCGAGGCGGGCGCACGCATGGCTGAGACCCTGCAATGGGCCTTGAGCGTCGATGACCTGCCTGAGGTGGCAGAGGCACGATCCAGGGTCGACGAGCTCAGGCGGGGCCGACCTGACCTCACCACCTTGACGGTGCCCGAGCTCGTGGCCCGCTACCGCGAGCTTGTCGCGCTCGCAGAGGAGCACTGGTCGCGGCACCTGTTCATCAGCTTCTGTCGTTCGTTCCCCTACGGGCTGTATGCGCTGTTCGTCCCGCCGGAGGAAGGTCGGGTCACGCCGCTCGCGCTGATCGAGATCGGCGCTGGGGTGGAGGACCTCGAGTCGGCGGCTCCAGCCATGGGCTTGTGGGAGATGAGCCGCGCGGTGCTGGCCTGCCCGGCGCTCACCGAGATGTTCGACGCGGGTCTGGCCGCGCTGCCCGAGAGGCTGGCAGCCACCGAAGATCCTGGAGCCCTCGCCTTTCGCGACACCCTGGAGGAGTTCTGCGGCGAGTACGGCTACCGCGGCGTCGCCGAGATCAACCTGATCGCGCCCACCTGGGAAACACATCCCGAGTCGGTTCTCGCGCTGATCGATCGCCTCCGTCTCGCGCCCGATGATCAAGCTCCTGCCCGAACTCGCATGGATGCACGCGTGCGCGCCGAGACCGCCGTCGACCAGATCGTGACAGCCTTCGACGAGGACACGACTGCCCTGCTCCGGCGCGCGGCGGTCGCGGCGCGAACCCTGGACGCCGGCCGCGAACGGTGCAAGGCCAACGCCGTGAAGACGACCCACGAGCAACGGCTCACCTTCCGCGAGCTCGGCCGGCGCTTCGTCGATGCCGGCCAGATGGAGCTGATCGAGGACGTGTTCATGCTCCGTGACGACGAGATGGAGGCCTTCATCGACGACCCTGGCCCGTTCGCCGAACGCATCCGTGTGCGCAGGGATCACTACCGGTCCCTCGGAGACGTCGAACCTCCCTTCGCCTTTGAGGGGTCACCGCCACCGCTCGCGACCTGGAGCCGTCGCACGGCCCACGCTTCGGCGAGGCCAGGCACAGTACTGCGCGGGATTCCCGGTTCTCTCGGCATCGCCACTGGGAGAGCCCGAGTCGTGCGAAACCTGGAGGAATGTGACGAGCTGGAGCCCGGTGAGATCCTTGTGGCGCCGTTGACAGACGCTGCATGGACGCCACTGTTCATACCTGCAGCCGGGGTGGTCACAGAGATCGGAGGCACCGCCAGCCACGCGATGATCGTCGCCCGCGAGATGGGGCTCCCATGCGTAGCATCGGTTGTCGGTGCCTGTAGCCTGATCCCGGCCGGCGCCGTGATCACCATCGACGGGGCCGCCGGGACGGTCACCCTGGCCTGAGCTGATCTCTCGAATCGCTTTCGATCCGCGGACAGGACAGACTCTGCGGCGCAGAGGCGACAGATGTGACCTTGGACCATGAGATTCCGGCTGCTCCCGACCGACCAGAGGTTCTTCGATCTCTTCCAGGAGGCCGCGGCCAACGCCGCTGTGTGCGCCCGGAGGCTGGTGCGGCTGTTGGACAGCCCCCAAGATGACTCCCTGCTGTCCAAGGTGCTCAGTTGTGAGGAGCAGGCCGACTCGATCACAGGGGCTCTCCTTGATCGGCTCAACACATCGTTCGTGACGCCCTTCGATCGAGAGGACATCCACCGGCTTGCCGAGGAGTTCGACGATTGCGTCGACGACATGATCACGGTCGCGCGCCGCATCGAGCTGACTCGTGTGACAGTAATCCCCCCGGAGCTGTTGAGTCAGGGGAAGGTGCTGGTCGCGATGGCAGACGAGGCGGCAGAGCTGATGTCGCGGCTCGAGTCGATGCAGGGCACGAAGCCACACCTCGAGGCGATCGATCGCCTCGAGAGCGAAGGCGACGCGATCTTCAACCAGGCTCTGGCTCGCCTGTTCAGCGGCGAGTTCGACCCGCTCGACGTCATGCGCTGGAAGGATCTCGTCGAGGTGATGGAGGCAGCGATGAACCGCATCGAAGACATCTCCGACGAGGTCGAGGGCATCGTGTTGAAGCACTCCTGATGGATACCCAGCTCGCAGCGGTGGTCGGTGTCGTGGCCGTCGCGCTGGCCTTCGATTTCGTCAACGGATTCCATGACGCGGCCAACTCCATCGCAACCGTCGTGTCGACACGCGTCCTCAGCCCGCGGCTGGCTGTCGGCTGGGCCGCGTTCTTCAACTTCGTCGCGTTCATCATCTTCGGAACGAGGGTCGCGGCCACGATTGCCAAAGGGGTGGTCGATCCGGCGGTGATCACGGTGGGGGTCGTGTTCGCCGGTCTCGTGGGGGCGATCACCTGGAACGTGTTGACTTGGATCCTGGGCCTGCCGAGCAGCTCCTCGCACGCGCTCGTCGGTGGGATGGCGGGCGGCGCCGTCGTGGCATCGGGCTGGAGCTCCCTGGAGGCCTCGGGTCTGTGGAAGATCGCGCTGTTCATCGTGTTCTCACCGCTCATCGGCCTGGCTCTCGGCATGATCATCACGTTGGTGATCATGTGGTCCAGCCATCGTCATCGAGATGTCGAGAAGCTCAACCGTGGGTTCCGCCGTGGCCAGCTCGTCTCAGCGGCGGCGTTCAGCCTTGGCCACGGCGGCAACGATGCACAAAAGACGATGGGTGTGATCCTTGCTGTGCTGATCGCGACCAACCACCTGCCCAAGAGCTCCGACGTGCCCCTGTGGGTCGTCTTGTCGGCTCATGCAGCCATCGGGCTGGGAACGATGTTCGGTGGTTGGCGGATCGTCAAGACGATGGGATCCAAGATCACCAAGCTGCAGCCGGTCGGTGGCGTGGCAGCCGAGTCCGCCGCCGCGGCCACCCTGTTCGCGACCTCATATGCGGGGATCCCGGTTTCCACCACCCACACGATCACCGGCGCCATCGTTGGGGTGGGCTCCTCACGCAGGCTGTCAGCTGTTCGATGGGGAGTCGCTGGCCAGGTCGTGTGGGCGTGGGTGCTGACGATCCCCGGTGCGTTCTTGATGGCAGCCGCATCGATGCGGGTGATAGGTCTGGTGTCGTGACTGACAGGCGGGCCCTGGTGTTCGTGCTGTTCGCGATCGTCTGCTTCGCGCTGTATCCCCTGGCTGACCGCTATGACGGAT
>JAHFUU010000160.1:0-1851 GCA_023264915.1 Microthrixaceae bacterium
AGCGAAAGCTCGGATCGAGGCGAAGCTGGCGAGATCGAGGTCCGCGGGCACGACCTGATCTGAAGCGACCGACGCGCGAACGTAATCACTCGCCTGCCCACCACGAGCGGCGTCACGAGCCGTCATCACCACCGTCGCGCCCGCCTTGGCCGACAACAGAGCGGCTTCCCGTCCGATCCCGGCGTTGGCACCCGTGATCACCACGACCTTGCCTGCCAGATCCACCTCGGGTGCCATGACTGGCAGTCTTCCACGTGCTCCGGCGCGCGCCGCACCCGCAGGCGGGGTACAACTGGGCCGTGAGCTCTGAACTCGGAAAGGGCGCGACCGCACCGCCGAACCCCCTCATCCCGGCCGCGACCGTCGTGATCGTTCGCGACAGCGTCGAGCCCGAGCGCCGCGGGATCGAAGTGCTGATGCTCCGTCGCAACTCCAAGCTCGATTTTGCCGGAGGCATGTGGGTGTTCCCCGGCGGAAGGGTCGACCAGGACGACTGGGTGGGGCTGGAACCTGACGACCACGAAGGCGCCGCAAGGGCGGCGGCGGTTCGCGAGGCACAAGAGGAGGCCGGGGTCGTCCTCGGTGCCGGTGACCTGGTCTGGTTCTCTCACTGGACCCCTCCGGTGATCTCACCGAAGCGCTTCGGTACGTACTTCTTCGTCACCCGAGCCCCAGAGGGCGACCTCGAGATCACGATCGACGGTGGCGAGATACACGACCACGATTGGTTCCGGCCAGCTGACGCGATGGCCCTCCGCAACGCCCTCGAGATCGAGCTGGCACCGCCCACCTGGATCACCCTCGAGACCCTCGCCCGGTTCGACTCCGCCGCGAGCACTATCGAAGGACTCGGATCCGGGGACCCCGAACTCTTCTGCACACAGATCACCAAGGTCGACGGCAACCTGATCGCGTGCTTCCGAGGCGACGAGCTCTATGAGGTCGGTGACGCCCCGGAGGGCGCGCGTCACCGCCTGTGGATCTCGAACGAAGCCTGGAGCTACGAACGAGATGGGTGGCCCGGTCGGGCTCAGCGCTGAGCCGCCAAGACGAGCATCGTGCCCTGCGGGGTGATCCTTTCTGTGTTGGTCGTCTGCACCCACCCGGCACCATCGACAACCGAGCTCGTGTTCGCGCACCCCCCGTCGTTGATCGATTGGTAGTTGACCGATGCTCGGTCTGCGGTCACCGATGCTCCCGCAGCGTCGGTCAGGGTCAGCTGCGACCAGCGCACCGCGACAGATGGCTCGTCGCAGCCGGCGAACACCTCAGACCAGACCATCGGGTCGACCAGTGCTCGTCCTTGGGCCCACAAGTCCCGGATGTGGGTCCTCTCACCGGTCTGGACGTCGCTGATCTCGCCCCGCCAGCTCTGGGTTCCGTGAGGGCCTGGTTCAGGTGCCAGCGAGACGCGCAGGCGGTACTTCCGGCCCGCTGACCAGGCGAAGTCGCGTGTGTTCACATTTCCCACAGTGCTCGGCAACAACGACCGGCTCCCCGAGAGCTCGTTGCCACTCGTCCCATACCCACCCCAGTTGACGGCGGTCTTGTCGGGGTGGTCGAAGTGCCATTGAAGACCGATGTGCCCCGCTCCGCCGCGGCGGCCCTGATCAGAGAACGAGACCTGCATAGCCCAGAAGTAGAGCTTGTTCACCGTTGGAGGCCGGAGAACCTCGATGGTTGACTCGGCCGCCACCCATTCGCCGGTGGGTGCGGGCCACGACAGGTGCAACGACGAAGCACCGTTGCCCGACGGGGGTCGGCCACTGGTGCCATCCCAGGGACTAAACGCTGATCTGAAGCGGTCCAACAGCCCCATCGAGCGAGCCTCCCTACCGGTTCCCCCGGGGA
>JAHFUU010000160.1:1861-6378 GCA_023264915.1 Microthrixaceae bacterium
CATCGCGCTGCGCCGACTGACGAGCCGGCGCTTTCGCTGGGCGCTCCAACCTGATAGTTGTTCCGGATGCCCAGCATGCCAGCCAACCTTGACATAGCCGGCGTCACCCATGTCGGTGGCCGCGAAGAGAACCAGGACAGGTTCGCAGTGATTGGCGGGGGTGTGGTCGTGGTGGCTGACGGGATGGGTGGTCACGCTGGCGGGGCACTCGCCGCAGAGCTCACAGTTGACGCCGCCACGAGGCGGCTCGAGGCCGATGGCCCGATCGGCGAGGACGCGATCGCGGCCGCTTTCACCGAGGCCAACGATCTTGTCCGTTCCGAACGCATCAAGCGCGTCGAAGAGCAGAGGATGGGCGCAACCCTGACTGTGGCAGGGTTGGCCGACCCCAGCTCGAACGAGTGGATCCTGGCCCATGTGGGTGACAGCCCTGCCTATCTCGTATCCTCGACGGCTATCCTCCGGTTGACCGATGACCACACCGTTGCGGGCGAGCTGGTACGCCAGGGTGCCATCAGCGAGGCGGCCGCCGAGGAGCACCCGCAACGCAACGTGTTGTTGAAAGCAGTGGGGGCCGAGGAGTCGATCGAGCCTGACATGCAACGGATCGTGGTCGGACCCGGCGATGCGTTGGTGCTTGTCTCCGATGGGATATCGGGCTTCGTGGCGCTACCCGATATCCGCGACATGGTCCGCACCGCCGAAACGTCCTCTGAGGCGGCTGACCTTCTCGTCAACGCCGCTCTTGAGCTCGAGTCCACAGACAACTGCACCGCCGTGGTGGTGAGGCTGCTTAGCCAGGAGGAAGAGCCGTGAAGGTGATGATCGCTACCGACGGCAGCGACGCTGCCATCGAGGCAGCCGAGCGAGCCGTGCAGCTGCTGCGCAGCGACGCAACCATCGTCTTGCTGACCGTCATCCCCGACTATGAGGACCCGATGGAGACTGCTGGAGGCATCGAGGGTCCGGCCCTCACCGAGCAAGAGGCAGACCGCGAGTACCACGAGCACCTCGATCAGGGCCAAGCGGCCCTGGACAAGACGGCCATGTCTGTCCACCATGACGTCGAGGTGCGTCTGGTACCCGCGGACACAGAGCCCGGCCACGCCATCGTGTCCGCCGCGCAAGAGGTCGGACCTGATCTCGTCGTTATCGGCTCAAGCGGCAAGAAGCTGTTCCGCCGGCTGTTCACGGGTTCGATCAGCGACTACGTCGTCCACCACGCGCCCTGCCCTGTGCTGGTGGTCCGCCACGACCACTGACTGAGGGCCAGGCCAGGCGAACTGGGACGTACGCCCGACAAGCGACGACGCGCTCGTCAAGGCTCAGATCTGGAACCAGGATCGAAACACCTGGTCATAGGTTCCGTCCTCGTAGATGCGCAGAAGCGTGCGGTCCAACGGGGCTCGCAGGTCGCTGCCCTTGGCGATGGCTATCGCGTCATAGTCATGGGTGAACTGGGCCCCCGCCAGAGCAAGGTTGCCGTCTGACTTGCGGGTCGCCCTCGCAAGCACAGGTCGTTCGTACACCGCCACCTCCGAGGATCCGTCGCGCACCGCGTCGATCATCTGGCTGGGACTGGCCACACCCCTGAAGGAGATGCCCTTATCGGTCAGGTACGCCGCCGCCGACGATCCGGTGACGCTGACGACGGAGTGGTCACGCAGATCGTCTGGGCTTTCGACGTTGGTCGTCAGCCGGCGAACCGTGAGGTTGGACGTGTAGGTCGCGGTCACCGCTGCGACGAGGAGCATCCCGATCACCATCCACACGACCGTGAAGGAACGCCCCAAGCCCGTGCGCGGCACCCTGTCGCCGTAGCCGATCGTGAGCATGGTCACCGAAGCCCACCATCCCCCCTCGGCGATGCCCTTCGGTGCCTTGTGGGCGAACTCGGGGTTGCTCTGCCTCTCCAGCAGCCAGATGACAACTGCTGCGGCCAGGGCCGTGGCAACCATCAAGCAGATGAGGACGAGCACTGCGGGGTCCAAGAGAGCGCGCCACAGGCCGTCCAACGCGCTCGCCTTGCAGGTGGCAACCATCATCTGCAGACCCGAGCTGAGCGTGGGAGGAGAGAACTCAACCCTGTCCGCACGCTCAGCTGTGACCGTCACGGGACCGATCGCAACCTCGGCCTCACCTCTGTCGACCGCGTCGATCTCAGCGCCGGCATCTGACTTCTCGACATAGACGGTCCGGTAGTTGTTGCGTCGTGCGATCTCCTCCCACAGTTCGACGCTGAAGCCGCCGAAACTCCCATCTGCACGCTTGATGACGAACGGGTCCAGGACGCTCACCGCGACCTTGACTTCGCGCTGCGGAGGAGCGGCGCCGGGCTGTGTCGTCGAGGTCTGTGCCATCGCCGCCCCTCGGCCAACAACGAGCACCAACCCAATGATGACCATCAAGGCCAATACAGCGCCGCAACGAGGCGACCCCCGTCTGCCCGGATCTGGCATCGTCGGAGCGTACTAGGCCGGTGCGGGCCCATGATGAGCCACTGTCCATCGTTCCGCTCGCCGGATCCGTCGGCCGGCCAATGTCCCGTAAGGGGCGGGCGACAGCGGCACCGATGCCATGGTTCGCACCGGTGACGATCGCGACACGGCCGGACAACGATTGATTGACGGACACGCCGATCGAGCTCCGGGTTCAGAACTGGTTAGATCCGCATCAGCTGCAGCCGCTGGTGCTGCCGCAGTTCGGGCACGCGTGACAGCTGCCTGCCCGCTGCATCTGGACGCCGCATTGCATGCACATGGGGGCGTCGTGGGGCGTCGATGATCGACCTTGGCGCTCAACGCGCGTTGCGAGCTCGCTGGCAGACTCGATCGAGGGCGGGTCGGCTGGGACGTCCTGACCTTGAACCGTCTCGACCACGGTCTCTTCGACCCCGGGAAGCGTGGGCTGCATGCGCTCTTGGATAGTGAAGATGTTCAGCTCGGCACGCTCGACCTGGGACAGGTACATGACGGCCAACTTGCGGAACAGGTAATCCATCAGGCTGTTCGCGATCCGGATATCGGGATCGTCGGTCATTCCCGCCGGCTCGAAGCGCATTCCAGTGAAGGCCTCGATGTAGCTGCGGAGCGGAACCCCGTACTGGAGGCCGTGACTGATTGCGATCGCGAACGCATCCATGATTCCGGCCAGGGTCGAGCCTTGCTTTGACACCCGGACGAATATCTCACCCGGCCTCCCGTCGTCGTACTGACCTACGGTCACGAAACCCTTGCAGTCGGCCACTCGGAACTCGAAGGTCCGCGATGTGCGGGTTCGCGGCAACCTTTCACGGACAGGGACCTCGACGACCTTTTCGACGATGCGCTCGATGACCTCGGAGACCTCTGCTGGTTCTGGAATCGGCCCCGTGCCGGCGGTACCCTCCTTCTTGGCAGTTTCGAGGGGCTGGGAGACCTTGCAGTTGTCACGGTAGATGGCGACCGCCTTGAGCCCGAGCTTCCACGCGTCTGCGTGAAGCTGCTCGACATCTTCGACAGTTGCATCCTCTGGCAGGTTCACGGTCTTGGAGATCGCACCCGAGAGGAACGGCTGGGCAGCACCCATCATCTTCACGTGGCCCGAGTAGTGGATGGTGTTGTCACCCATCGAGCACGCAAACACAGCGACATGATCTGGGTGCAGGTGCGGCGCGCCGAGGATGCTCTTCTGCTCGTCGATGTAGGCGACGATGTCATCGACCTGCCTCGGCGCGTAGCCGAGACGTTTCAGCGCCCTGGGGACGGTTTGGTTGACGATGGTCATCGTGCCGCCGCCCACCAGCTTCTTGGTCTTGCAGAGGCCGAGGTCAGGCTCGATGCCAGTCGTATCGCAATCCATCAACAACCCGATCGTGCCGGTGGGAGCAAGGACCGAGGACTGGGAGTTGCGCACTCCATACACCTGGGCTGTCTCGCAAGCCTCGTCCCATGCCTGCTGCGCCGCCGCGAGCAGCTCGAAGGGAACGAGCTCCTCGTCGATCTTGGCAGCCTCTTCACGGTGCATGGCCAGCACCCTCAGCATGTGCTCCTGGTTCTCGGCGTATCCGGCGAATGCGCCCATCCGGGCAGCGGTGCGGGCCGAGGTCGCGTATGCGTGACCCGTCATCAGCGCCGTGATGGCACCAGCCCATGCCCTGCCCGGATCAGAGTCATATGGAAGCCCCAGGGCCATCAACAACGCCCCCAGGTTCGCGTAGCCGATGCCGAGCTGGCGGAACCGGCGAGAGGTGTCACCGATGCGCTTGGTTGGATAGTCGGCGTTGCCGACGAGTATCTCCTGGCCGCAGAAGACGACGCCTACCGCATGCTTGAACCCCTCGGTATCGAAGGCGTCACCTTCGCCATCGAGGAACTTCAACAGGTTCAGGCTCGCCAGGTTGCACGCCGAGTTGTCCAGGTGCATGTATTCGCTGCACGGGTTGGAGCCGTTGATGCGGCCGGTGTTGGCCGCTGTGTGCCAGCGGTTGATCGTGGTGTCGAACTGCATCCCGGGGTCGGCACAGTCCCAGGTGGCTT
>JAHFUU010000161.1:0-3710 GCA_023264915.1 Microthrixaceae bacterium
GACTGCATCGCCCCACTCGGTGATGGTGGGAGCAGACTCACCCTCGACGTAGGCCACTCCGAGCCCACCCCCGATCGAGACCTCCTCGATCTCGGGACAGTCGTGCAGCAAGGCGATCACCTTGATGGCTCGTTCGAAGAACTCTGCCTCGAAGATCTGGCTGCCAATGTGGATGTGTAGTCCCTTGAACCTGACAGTCGGAGCGGCGCGGACCCGGGCGATCGCTTCGGACGCGGCACCGGTGTGCACACCGAAACCGAACTTGGAGTCGTCCTGGCCTGTCTGCATGTACTCATGGGTGTGGGCCTCGATGCCAGGCGTGATCCTCAGCAGCACCGGCGGCGGCTCGGCCCCACCGGCAACGATGCCGTCTATGCGAGCCAGCTCGTCAAAGGAGTCGACCACGACCCGCCACACGCCCTCATCCAGTGCCCTCCGCAGCTCGCCCACTGACTTGTTGTTGCCGTGAAGCACGAGTGCTTCCGCAGGTACGCCGGCCGCGCGGGCCACTTCGTACTCCCCACCCGTGGACACGTCCAGCTTCATCCCCTCGGCAAAGGCAAGGCGTGCCATCGCCTTGCACAGGAACGCCTTGGTCGCATACCCGACACCTGGGCCAAATGCCGCCACAGCCTCCCGGCACCTGGCCCTCAGCTGGTCCTCGTCATAGACGAACAGGGGTGTGCCGTGTTGGGTCGCGAGATCGGTCAGGCGAAGCCCCCCGAGGAGCGCCTCGCCGTCGGGCCCGACCGTTGCGCTGTCTGGCAACAGGTGAAGCGGCAGCGAGCTCACGGTCGTGTCCTACCTCCTGCCGTCGCACCGAACTGATCTGGTCACCGGAGGCGCCATCCTATTCTGGGACGACAGCTGCTCATCCCCTTTGGCGGTTGCCGGTGAGCGAGCGGGGCCGTTCGCACGGAACCAGGTGCGAGCGCCGACGGCGCCCCAACAGATGAGGGGCCGCGGATCCCATCCCAGCCACATGACTCGTCGGGCCGGGGCGAACAGATCGTCGATGTTGGGAGGCAAGCGCCTAGCCGGCCTCGGGTGATGGCCTTGGCCCTTTCGCGGCGCGTCGTTCAAACTGGCACATGCCAAAGAACCGGTGGTCTGATCCCGATCACGCGCTCGGTTACCTCGGCCGGGCTGACAAGATCCCCCATCGCGGCGAGGGCGAGGCGATGCTCGTCTCGCTCCTTCCGGCGAGGACCGACCGCGTCCTCGATCTCGGCTGCGGTGACGGCCGACTGCTGGCTCTGGTGAAGGCCGCTCGACCCGAGGCTCGGGGCGTGGCTCTCGATTCGTCGCCGACGATGCTCGGCGCCGCGAGAAGCCGGTTCGCCGGTGACGAATCCGTCGAGGTCCTCGACCACGACCTCGACCAGGCATTGGGAGACCTCGGGACCTTCGACGCTGTCGTGTCGAGCTTCGCCATCCATCATCTCGACGACGCCAGGAAGCGATCCTTGGCTGGAGAGGTGAAGGGCCTTCTCCGCCGCGGCGGTGCCTTCTTGAACCTCGAGCACGTCGCGTCACCGAGTGAGTCCTTGCATCACCAGTTCCTCGCCGCCCTGAGCATCGACCCCCAAGACGACGATCCCTCCAACAGGCTCGCCCCTGTCGAGCTCCAGCTCTCGTGGCTCCGCGACCTCGGCTACAACGACGTCGACTGCCTCTGGAAGTGGCGTGAGATGGCCCTGCTCGCGGCTGTCGCCTGAGAGGTCCGGGCGCCTCAGTCCGGGTGCGGTCGCCTGGGGTCCGAGAGGCCCAGCCCGCGTGCTGTGTCTGTGAGGCCCAAGGGTCTCGGCCCGGGTGCTGTGGTCTGAGACCCGGGGACGTACAACTCGATGCTGGCTCGCCTCATGGCCAGGCGCTTCTCGCTCCACCCACCGGCTCTGGCGGGATCTTCGGCTTGGGCTCTGGAGGGATCTCCGGCCAGCTGGGGTGACGATGCCGTGTCCCTCATCCGGGACGCCAGCACCGACCGCTGGACATGGCCCACAAGATCGTCGATCTGGGCTGTCGCCTCCCTGAGCCGTTCCGAGGAGGGACCGGAGTCAACCTCACGCGCGCAACTGGCCAGGCACAAGCCCACCGAGTGCAGGCTCTGGACCACCAGCTCGGCCATGTCGATGTCGATCAACGCCGTCGATGTCTGCATCTGTCTCACCTCTGACCCGTCTTGGCTGGCCGTCATGGGTGACGGCCTTGCTGACGCTGGACGTCCAGACGTTGCACGCGGCCTCGATCGTCCAGTTGAGCTCAACATGCGCACACCTGACACGTGACCACAAGGCCGCTCTCTTACCCTTCTGCAACCCTGTTTGCGCCAGCCGATGACCCATCTGTGTCAACCCTGGAAGGCGCCCGCGTGTCCTTGGCTCACGTTCAGCCAGCCGGCAGGATGGCGGGGACCGCGGCCGGGAGGCGCAGCCTTACGATGGAGAACCGTGAACACCGAGCCCTCGACGACAGTCCTGCTGATCGACGACCACACCTTGGTGGCACGCGCCATCCAGGCGGCGCTGGATGCCGAGCCTGGCATCGAGGTCGTAGGGGTCGCAGGCACGCTGGCAGCCGGGCACAACGAGGCGATCCGACTGCGGCCCGATGTGGTTCTGCTCGACTACCGGCTGCCCGACGGCACCGGGGCCGACGGCACGCGCCAGATCCTCGACGCGGTCCCCGGCACGCGAGTCGTCGTGCTGACATCGATCCCCGCGAGCGAAGCCCTGGACGCGGCGCTCGAGGCGGGCTGCTGCGGGTTCGTCAACAAGGACAGCGAGATCGACGATCTGGTCGCAGCCGTTCGTGCCGCAGCTCGGGGAGACGCCTACTTCTCGCCCGAGGCACTCTCGTTGCTCGTCGGCAGGCGCCGCGGCGCGGGCGAGCCGGCCGACGACCTCTCCGAGCGCGAGCGCGAGGTGCTCCAGCTGGTCGCGGACGGCCTGTCCGTGCACGAGATCGCGGACCAGCTCGCGCTCAGCATCCACACCGTCAGGAACCACATTCGCCGGCTCATGGCCAAGCTGGGCACACACACCCGGCTCGAGGCCGTGGTGATCGGGGCACGCCGGGGATTGATCCAGATCCGACCCGAACACCCGGGGCCCGAAGGTGACCGGTGAGGTCATTGCAAGAAGGGTCAGGGTCCTCGTCGCCGATGACGACGACAACGTCCGATCGGCCCTCGAGCAACTCATAGATGGGTCACCAGGCTTCGAGGTCATCGGCTGCGCCGCTGAGACCAACGAGGCCATCGCCCTGGCCGCGACCCACTACCCCGACGTCGCGGTCCTTGACATCTCGATGCCCGGTGGTGGCGGGCTGCGGGCGGCTGCTGAGATCTGCCAGCTCTCCCCCGACACCAAGATCGTCGCGCTGAGCGCCAGGTCTGACTCGGGTTCCAAGTCCGCCATGGGCGCGGCGGGGGCTGTCCGCTACGTCGTCAAAGGCGACGACGTCGACCTGCTCGATGTGATCTGTGAGGTCATGTCCTCCTCGGACACGGGCAGCTGATCGCTGCCTTGAAGGGGTCGCAGCGCGGGGAGCCAGAAGGTCACAGTCGTGCCGGAGCCGGGCTTGGAGTCGATCGTGCAACCGCCGGCGACGCCTCGTGCACGGTTCACGAGCGAGCCCAGACCGATGTGGCCAGGCTCGGGCGGTGCGGTCGGATCGTGCACGAAGCCGATTCCGTCATCGGCGATGGC
>JAHFUU010000161.1:3720-6371 GCA_023264915.1 Microthrixaceae bacterium
GGCAACAGTCACGCCGCCAGGCCCGTTGGGAGAGATCTCGACGTTGACCATGTCGGCTCGCGAGTGCTTCAAGACGTTCGCGATCGCCTCCCGCACCTGCCGGTAGGCCAGGAACCCCGTGGCCCGCGCGGGCTCGATGGAGAGGCTCTGGTGGACCTCCCAGCTGATGTCGGTACCCGAGAACGTGTTGTGCAGCAGGGCCTCGACCGTCGCCACGAAACCCTCGCGCTCGAGGGACTCCGGCAACAGCTCGAACACCATGTTGCGCATCCGCGCTATAGCGGCCGAGGTGGCCCGCTCGGCCTCGCGGGCGACCTCCAGGAGATCGGAGGGTTCCGGGCTGCGGCGCATGCGTTGCAGCTGGAGCTGGACCGCGGTCATGGCCTGGATCGGATCATCGTGCAACTCGCCTGCTATGCGGCGACGCTCCTGTTCCTGAGCCTCGATCAGGCGGCTCGCCTCCTCGGGCCTGAGGGCCTTCGCGACGATCTCTGCGTCGAACCGCTCAGCCCTCTCAGCCACCTCGCTCATCAGCCGCCCGTGCTGGCCGGCTTCGGCTGCCAGGCCCGTGAACGCCGAGACGTCCTGGATGCGGTGGATGATGAAGGTGAGGTTTCCCAAACGGTCAAGGACCGGGAAGTTGATCGGGTTCCAGTACCGGTGTTCCCAATCCTGGGCCTCCGCGTCTGTCAACGGCAGGCGCACCCGTTGCATGGGCATGGCGTCAGGCCGGCAGGTGTCGCGGACCCTCACGAGGGACGACATGAGCTCATCGGCAGCGGACGCCCCGTGATCAAGGGGCAGGACCTCGAGCAGCTCGCGACCCACCACCTCGCCGATTCCAGACATGGTGGCCCGCAGGTAGCCGTCGCTGGCATCGACGACCACGAACTCCGGCGACACGATCAGGTACGCGCCGGGAGCAGCGAACAGCGCACGGTAGTCATGAGCCGAGATGCTGCGGGAGCCCACGGCCGAAGTCACCGCTGAAGACTAACGGGGCTCCGCCTGCGGTGGGGGATGCCAGATGAAGTCAAAGCTACGGGCTGGCCAGCGACCTTCGTTCGACCGTGCGCAACGATGCGAAGCTTCCCAACGCCGAGCCGGCGGAGCCCGCGATCAGCACGCCGAAGGCTCTCCTGGAGATTTCAGGGCGAAGCAGGGCCGTGCCGAGCACCAGCTCTGGACCGCTCCAGGTCGGTCGACGACGACCCGATCCGAGCAAGTCACGCCGCTGCGACGCGAGCCATCCAACGCCTCGAACGCTCAATTCGGGAGGAGGAGCTCAGGCTCGAACGGCCGAGCCTTGGGCTGTCGCTCTGACAGTGTGGTCCTTGCACCGACCGACACTGTCCGTGGTGGCCAACAGCGTCCGATGCCGGCCTTGGCCACGCGCCAAACCGGCGATCAGGGATGCGGTCTCGGCGTCGGGCGTCGTCTTATTGCCCGCTTGTTCGGGGACACATGGCGTTTGCCATTTCCTCAGACGTACCAGCCGCTGATATCGGCGATCACGTTCACGGTGCCCTGGTTGTTCCGGATCCGAATGGTGCCGTCGGGACCAACTGGCACGATCGCCATGTTGGCCACCGTTTGCCCGGCCGTGAAGTTGAGGTTCGAGACGGGTTGCGTCCCGGTTTGGTCGTAGGGCAAGGCGGTGAGGTGGCTGGCCGCGCTGGCGCCTGTCACGGTGAGGGTGAGGACCACTGCCGTGGCGTTGGCTGGGACTCCTGTCGTCCCGCCCGCGACCCTCACCGTGCGGGTAAGGCCGGCGGTCCATGGCGTCGCGAAGCCGCCCGTGCCGATTCGGCTGTCAAGGACCCGAGTCGGCGTCATCGGCCCGAAACCGGCGTTGTGACCGAAGTTCGCGGGCGCGGCCTGTGCTGCCGTCGCGTTCGCGGCGGTGCCGGGGACACCGGGAAGGTACACGCCGACCAGGTCGACGATCACGTCGGTCTGGCCTGAGTTGTTCCGAATGCGGAACGAACCCGTGTCGTCAAGGGGCACGATCGCGAGGTTCGCCGCCGTCTCGCCTTGGTGGACGTTCAGGTTCGAGGTCGGAGGCAACGGCGATCCGCCCGCCCAGGCGAGGAGGTGACGGTGCCGTTGGCCCCCCGAGCCCGAGGCGGGTGTCGAGCACCCGTCGAGGTGTCATCGCGTGGTAGCTGAGCCCCTGCACATGGACCGTCACCGGCAGGTCGCTCCATTGCCCGTGCCCGTCATAGGCGCGTAGCACGAAGGTCTCGGTTCCCGCGAAGTTGCCGGGTGTGTACGTGAACGGTGGCTGGGTCGCGCTCACCTTGCCGGCGGCTGGCGGCGTGGACACCGCCCACGACAGCGCATCGCCATCCGGATCGGCGGCCGTGATGCCGAACGGGATCGACGTGACCAGGTTCGTGCTCAGCTCAACCGGTTGCACGCTTGGTGGCCGGTCGAAAACGGTGCTGTAGGTGGTGATCGGTCCGGCCAGTGGCGAACTCCGGACGAAGTCGGCGGCGCCGTCGTTGTTGAGATCGGCGGCCTCCAGGCTGCGCTGGGCATACAGCGACCCGGAGATACCCACGCCTGCGGTGGGAGCAGCGTGCCGTCCGGCGCCTGCTCGAGATAGTAGGAGTCCCACCCGCCGGCCTCCTCCGCTTCGACAACGTCAG
>JAHFUU010000162.1 GCA_023264915.1 Microthrixaceae bacterium
ACCGCGATCTGTTGATCAAGTTCCTGGGCTCGGTCAACTCCTGACCATCCGATCGGGCCGGGGCATCATCGCCCAGGGCATGGCACCGTCTCAGAGGAACCCCCGCGATCGATGACTGTCAGGCTCATCGCATGCGCGGTTCTCGCGATTCCGGCGGGGTGGATGTCCGGCCTGCTCGCAGATCGCGTTCCACCGATGGGTCGCGATCTGGACAACAACCTGCGTGACCCAAGCGCGGTCGCGCTCTTCGGCCGTCCGTTGCCGGGTCTGCGGCTGGGTGGGCGCTACCTGTGGATCCAGCTCGCGGTCTTGGTGACCTACGTCGGCACCGCGTACAGGCTGGCTGAGCTTCCTGCGGTGGTCACTGCCCCCTACCTCGTGTGGTGGTGCGGGCTCGTGGCACTCAGCGCGGTCGACATCTCTGACCGCCGCCTGCCCGATCGCATAGTGCTTCCCACCTTCGTCATCGGAGCGGTCGTGATGGTGGTGGCGGCGGTTGCTGGCGGGCGTGCCGTCAACATCCGCTACGCCCTGATAGGCGCGGGTTGCTACTTCGCGCTCTTCTTGGTGCTCAACATGGTGTACCCGGGGCTCGCAGCATTCGGTGACGTAAAGGCGTCGGGAGTCGTCGGGATGGTTGTCGGGTTCATGGCGCATGATTCGCCCGAGGCCCTGCTGCTCAGCTTCTGGGGGATCTTCCTTGCCTTCATCGCCAGCGCGGTCATGGGCTTCGTGTTCATCGTCACCGGCGGGTTAGCACGGGCCCGTGAGCGCCGGGTGGGCCTCGGTTCCTATGTGGTGGCAGCGGCCTTCGTCATCGTCATGGCCGCGCCCGCACTGGTAGGCCAGTGACAGCTGAGCGGCGGGTGAGCGATCAATCAGAGATGTATCAGCGATGAGCCATCCGATCGCCGCAGCGGCCAGCGCACTCTTGGGTGTGCCCGCCGGATGGCTTGCGTGGTTGTGGGCCCAGCGGTTCATCGAGGGCCGGCGTCTGGAGGAGGGTGACACCGAGGTGCGCCTGCCACTCGGCACGGCGCTGCCCTTGGCTGTGGCAGTGTTCGCGAGCCTCGGCTGGCGGTTCGCCTCGTCGCCCGCGACTCTGGGCGTCTACCTGGTCGTGTTCGCCGTGCTGATGGTCCTTCTGCTCGTCGACTTCGGCCGTTACTGCCTGCCGGACCCACTCGTCGCGCTCGGTCTGGGTCTCGGTCTGGCCGGCGTGGTCGGGGTGTCCGTGGCGACCGGTGAGAGCTCGACCATCGAGCTCGCCGTCGCGGGGATGATCATCACCCTGGTTGTCTACGTCGCGTTCTTCCTCATCGCTCTGGTCCTGTTCGGCAACCAGGCGTTCGGTCTGGGTGATGTCAAGCTCTCGGCGGTGCTGGGCCTGGTGATCGGCTGGATCACCGGGGACTACAGGCAGCTTGCCGCGCTGATCATCTGGTCGGTCTTCATCGGGTTCCTGTCCGGCCCCGTCGCATCGTTGGTTCTGCTGCGTGGGGTCAAGATGCGGTCACCGTTTCCGCAGGGTCCGTTCCTGATCCTGGGCACCCTCGCTGTCGTGCTGTTCAGCAGCCAGATCCTCGGCACCTGAGCCAACCTGCACGAGGTCCGGGTCACCAGCGAGCCCGCGCAGTTCAGGCCACGGTTCAGGCCACGGTTCTCCGCGGGTCCGTGTCGGAGCGGCCCCGCTTCGGGGCGCCCCGTACACGCACGTAGGTTGCGCAAGTAGATTGATGGGGTGCTCCGATACCTGACAGCAGGTGAGTCACACGGTCGTGCGCTCGTGGTGATCATCGAAGGTCTGCCTGCCGGCCTGCCGGTCGTCGCGGCAGACATCGTGGACGAGCTGGCGCGCCGGCGCCTCGGAGCGGGGAGAGGTCCCCGGATGCGCTTCGAGCAGGACCAGTTGACGTTGCTGGCGGGCGTCCGGCATGGGCAGACCCTCGGGTCTCCCGTTGCGATTGAGGTCGCCAACAGCGAATGGACCCGTGATCCCGGTAAGTGGGGCGAGGAGATGTCACCCGAGCCGGGCAAGACCACAGCTCCGCTCACCAAGCCGCGGCCGGGGCACGCCGACCTGGCAGGGATGCAGAAGTACGACCTTGTTGACGCGCGGGACGTGCTCGAGCGCGCATCGGCCCGAGAGACGGCGGCCCGGGTAGCGGCCGGCGCCGTCTGCAAGCAGCTTCTGGGCCGCCTCGGCATCGATGTCATCTCACACGTGATCCAGATCGGCAGCGTGCGGTCCTCCGGGGTGAGACCCGAGCCTGGTGACCTCGGCACGGTCGACGAGTCGCCGGTGCGGAGCTTCGACCCAGATGCCGCCGGAGCGATGCTCGCCGAGATCGACCAGGCCCAGGAGGCCGGCGACTCGCTGGGCGGGGTGGTCGAGGTTCTCGGCTATGGCGTCCCCGTCGGGCTCGGGAGCCACGTGCACTGGGACCGCAAGCTCGACGCATTGCTGGCTCAGGCGATGATGAGCATCCAGGCGGTCAAGGGCGTCGAGATCGGCGACGGGTTCGAGGTCGCGTCGCGCAGGGGGAGCCAGGCCCATGACCCGATCTCGTGGGACAGCCACGCAGGCGAGTACCGCAGGGAAGGTACCGCCGCCGGAGGTGTCGAGGGCGGGATGTCAACTGGAGGGTTGCTGGTCGCCCACCTCGCGATGAAACCTCTCGCGACGTTGAACCGGCCGACGCTCAAGACCGTCGACACGCTCACCAAGGCCGAGACCGTCTCGTTCAAGGAGCGCACCGACGTCACCGCTGTCCCCGCGATGGGTGTCGTGGCCGAGTCCATGACCGCTCTGGTCCTGGCCAACGAGGTCACCCGGAAGTTCGGCGGCGACTCTCTCGGTGAGCTGTGCCGCAACCACGCGACCTATATCGAACAGGTCCGTCGCCACGACAGGACCGGTACCAGCGACGCCGCGGGTACTGGCGCGACCGCGGGTACTGGTGCCGGGACTGGTGACGCGGGCACCGGCGGCAGCGACGCGATCCGGGCACGGCAGTGACAGCATGAGCATGCCCGGTCATCGGTACCCCGGCACGGTTGGTCACCTGGTGCTGGTGGGCATGATGGGCTCGGGGAAGACGACCGTGGGCACCGAGCTCGCCCGCCGCATCGGTTGCCCGTTCGTCGACGTCGACGAGCAGATCGAGCTGCGCCAGGGGCGGTCCATCCCCCAGATCTTCGATGAGGACGGCGAGGGAGCGTTCCGCCTGATCGAGAGATCGGTCCTCGCCCAGGTGCTCGCCTGCCAGGAGCCGAGTGTCGTCGCGGTCGGTGGAGGAGCCGTGCTCGACTCTGCCAACCGCGAGCTGATGCGCGACCGGGGCACCGTCATCTGGCTCAGGGCCACGCCTGAGGTGCTCTGTCACCGGGTTGGTGACGGGGTGGGGCGGCCGCTTCTCGAATGTGCAGGAGGTGAGGTCGGGAGCCGCATCGAGGAGTTGGCCGCAGCCCGGGAGGCTGCCTACCACCAGGCCGCCCATGACGTGGTCAACGTCGACCACCTGACCGTGGATGAGGTGTCTGACCTCCTGGTCAGGTTCCTTCAGACAGAACCAACATGAGCTTGCCAGCTCGACCACATATGGGGCGGGGCGCGAGCGCGATGCCCGCACGCGCGAGGCGGGAAGATCCATGAGCGCGGGCAGGGGTGAGTTGATCGTCGTCGAGGTGCCCCTCGGCAACGGGCGCAACTACCCGGTGCTCATCGGCGACGGGGCGCGACACGAGCTGGCCTCGGTGCTCCCACCTTCGGCCCGCCGGGTTGCGGTGGTCACCCAGCGTTGCATCGGAGTGACAGTCGACCCGGGCCGCCAGAGCCGAGTCTTTGAGATCGGATCCGGCGAGGGGGCGAAGAACCTCCACACCGTCGAGCAGCTCTGCAGCCAGTTCGCGCGATGGGGCTTGAATCGGAGTGACGCCGTCGTGGCCGTCGGCGGCGGGATGGTCACAGACGTCGGCGGGCTCGCGGCGGCGGTCTACCACCGCGGGCTACCGGTCGTGCACGTCTCGACGACGTTGCTCGGCCAGATAGATGCGGCGATCGGCGGCAAGACAGGAGTCAACCTGCCCGAAGGCAAGAACCTGGTGGGCGCGTTCCACCAACCCTGCGCCGTGCTCTGTGACACGAGCACTCTCGCAACGGTCCCACCGCGTGAGCTGCGCTCAGGGTTGGGCGAGCTGGCCAAGTACCACTTCATCGGGCCGGAGGTGGCTGCTTCGGGTGGGGGCGAGACGCTCGACGCACTTCCCCTCCAGGAACGCGTAGCCGCGTGCGTGCGGATCAAGGCCGCGATCGTCGCCTCAGACGAGCGCGAGAGCGAGCGCCGTGCAATCTTGAACTACGGCCACACGCTCGCGCATGCCCTCGAGATCGAGGGCGAGTTCGATCTTCTCCATGGCGAGGCGGTGGCCATCGGCCTGGTGTATGCAGCCGAGCTGGCGCGCCTTCTCGGCCGCATCGACGACGAGCGTGTCGCCGAGCACCGGCGCGTGGTCTCGGCCTATGACCTACCGCAGGTGCTCCCGGCAGGCACCCGGCCCGAAGAGCTCGTCGCCCTCTTCGAGAGAGACAAGAAGTCAACCGACGGGGTGACCTTCGTTCTGGACGGGCCGCGCGGCGTCGAGCCCGTGCGAGGTGTCGAGCGCGCCGCGATGGACGAGGCTTTCCGTAGGATCTCCTCATGACCGGACCGGAACCCCAAGACGCGACGGACGCGACGGACGCGACGGGCGCCACGGAACCCACGGGCGCCACGGAACCCACGGAACCCACGGAACCCACGGAACCCACGGAACCCACGGACCACGCTGGTTCCGCGGGTTCCGACGTGATCCTGGTCCTGTCAGGCCCGAACCTTGACCTGTTGGGTTCGAGGGAGCCCGAGATCTACGGCGCGGACACCCTCGAGCGGCACATCGAGCGGGCTCGTGAGGTCGCCGCCAGCAATGGCTTCGGGGTCGAGCACCTCCAGTCCAACCATGAGGGCGACCTCATCGACGCGATCCACGGCGCTCGCGACCGGTGTGCAGCGATCGTGATCAACGCTGCCGCCTTCACCCATTACGCCTGGGGCATACACGACGCTCTCGCCGCGTACCAGGGGCCGGTCGTCGAGGTTCACCTGTCCAATCCGGCGTCCCGCGAACCCTGGAGGGCGTCGTCGGTGGTGGCGCCGGTGGCCACCGGGTGTGTGGCCGGCTTCGGGGGCCTGGGCTATGAGATGGCCGTCCAAGCCGCGGCCCGACTCGTGCGCGAGGGGGCAGCGCGATGACAGGCCCCGCGCTCGGCTCGATGGATGTCGCGGCGCGCATCCCTCGCCTTGTCGATCGCCTCGGCGAGGCCGGCCCAGACGGTGAAGAGCTCGACGCCCTGCTCGTGTGCAGCCTCACCAACATCCGTTACCTGACCGGGTTCACGGGCTCAGCCGCCCTCCTGTTGGTCCACCCCGAGCGGCTGGCGTTCTTGACCGACGGCCGCTACCGCGAGCAGTCCTCCGAGCAGCTCGCGGCAGCGCACGTGGACGCGCAGATCGAGGTCTCCAACGACGAGCAGAAGGAGCTGCTGAGCGCGATCGTCACCGAGCTGGGCGTGAAGGTGCTAGGGCTCGAGTCCGAGCATGTGACCTGGGCACGGCAGCGTTCCTTTGCCGGAGAGTGGTTCGAGGGGATCGACCTCATCCCCACCAAGGAGGTGGTCGAGGACCTGCGCCTCGTGAAGGATCGCGGCGAGGTCGCTCGCATCTCTGCCGCGGCCGGGATCGCGGACCAGGCTCTGGCGACCGTGCGCTCGTCGTTGGGCAGCGGCATCACCGAACGCGGGTTTGCGCTCGCGCTCGACACCGAGATGCGCAAGCTCGGTGCGGTGGCACCGTCGTTCGACACCATCGTCGCGTCCGGCCCCAACGGCGCACTGCCGCACGCGCAGGCAAGCGAACGGGTCATCTCAGACGGCGATCTGGTCGTGCTGGACTTCGGGGCACTTGTCGACGGGTACTGCTCGGACATGTCGCGCACGGTCATGGTGGGCAAGCCGTCGGCTGATCAGCAACGGATGCTCGATGTGGTGCGAGAGGCCCAGCGGGCCGGCGTCGCAGCCGTGCACGACGGCGTTGCGGCCAGAGACGTCGACAAGGCTTGCCGCGAGGTGATCGAGGGCCACGGGTTGGGTGACGCGTTCGTGCACTCGACAGGGCACGGTGTGGGCCTCGACATCCACGAGCAGCCTCGGCTGGGTCCCAAGAGCGAGGCTACGCTCAGCGCCGGCAACGTAGTCACCGTCGAGCCGGGCGTCTACCTTCCCGACCACGGAGGGGTTCGCATCGAGGACACCGTGGTGGTC
>JAHFUU010000163.1 GCA_023264915.1 Microthrixaceae bacterium
TCGATCCATGTCAGCGGTGGTCGCCTCGGGGACGCTCCCGATCAGGTCTTCGGTCGCCGGTGAGTGGACCTCGAGGACACCTGTGCCCGCGGGATCCACCCACTTGCCCCCGATGAAGAACTTGTCAAAGGTGATCAGCATGTGTGTTCCTCTCGCATCTGTGCCGGTGTGCCCCGCGGTCTCGGGCCGCGCGCGCCGGTGCCACTGTCAGTCGCGCCGGTAGGTGCCCGCCTCAGCCAGCTCCTTGGCCCAGGGGTAGTCGGGCTTGCCGCTCGGTGAGCGGACGATCTCTGCTACCACGTGCAGCTCGCGGGGCACCTTGTATGAGGCCACCAACGTGCGGCAGTGAGAGTCGAGCTCACCCAGATCTACGTCGCGTCCGTCGCGGGGCTGCACCACCGCGGCAACCTTCTGTCCCCAGCGCTCGTCTGCGACACCGACCACGACGGCGTCGAAGACGTCGCTGTGGGCCTTGAGGGCTTGCTCGACCTCTTCCGGGAAGACCTTCTCACCACCGGTATTGATGCATCCCGACCCCCGGCCCAGCAAGGTGATGGTGCCGTCGGCCTCGACTGTTGCGAAGTCGCCGGGCATCGCGTAGCGCCTGCCGTCAGCTGCTGTGATCCAGGTCTGGGCGGTCTTGGCGGGATCCTTGTAGTAGCCGAGGGGTATGTTGCCGCCCCGGGCCACCTTGCCGATGACACCCGAGCCCGGGACGACCGGCCGCAGCTGGTCGTCGAGGACGACGGTGTCCTTGCCGGCCGTCACCGTCGGGCCACCGCCCTTCATCGCGGTGTTGCCCTTGCCGACGGTGATGATCCCGTTGAACCCGCTCTCGGTGGCTCCGATCGAATCTGTGATGATCAGGTCCGGGAAGCGTTCAAGGAACCGCTCCTTGACCGTCGGCGAGAACACCGCGGCACTGGAGCTGCATGAGAGGAAGCAGGAGAGGTCCAGCTCCTCGCCGGCGGTCTCGATCTCCTCAAGCGCCTCGATCAGCGGCCGGCCCATGGCGTCGCCCACGATCAAGATCGAGTTGACCCGATGCCGGGCGATGGTTCGCCAGACCTCGGTGGGCTCGAACCTGGGTACCAGCACGTTCACGTTGCCCTGGAACAGCTGCATCATCGCCGCGACGAACGCAGCTCCGTGCATGAGTGGGGGGGTGTCCATGAAGATCAGCTGGCTCGCTGAGTCAGCGGCTCTTCGTGACTGCTCGTACTCGTCGGCGACTGGCGTGCCCGTGAAGGGATCGAGGCCTCCTGCGAGAGCGAAGAACAGATCTTCACCTCGCCACATGACCCCTTTGGGCATCCCGGTGGTCCCGCCTGTGTAGATGATCACCTGGTCGTCGGGTGTGCGCGGCTCGAAGTCGCGCTCTTGAGATTCGAGGACCTGCGTGCACGGCACACCGTCGGCACCGGACTGGTCAGCCCCGCTCCCGTCGGGGATCATCACCAGTGCCCGCAGCTGCGGGCACTGGTCGCGCACAGCTGCGACGCGGGGACCGTACTGCTCGCCATAGAACAGGCCCTTCAGGTCTGCGTTGTCGAACAGGTAGCGCAACTCGTCCTCTACGTACCGGTAGTTGACGTTGACCGGTACAGCGCGCATCTTGCATATGGCGATGGCCGCTTCGAGCCAGAGGATGGAGTTGAGCGCGTAGATGCCGACGTGATCGCCAGGCTGGATTCCCTGCGCGACGAGGTGGTGCGCCAGGCGGTTGGCGCTGGCTTCGACCTCGGCGAAGGTCCGCTCGTCGTCCTCACAGACCAGCGCGACGCGCGCTGGCACCGAGTCGGCGGTGTGCTCGAACAGGTCGGCGAAGTTGTACGGCATGGGCGGACGCCTCCACGGAACTGGCCAGGCCTTCGGCCAAGTAGAACACGTTGCAGGGGTAGGGTCAAACGAGCGTTTGGGCCGGTGGGTCAGACCCGGGGGAGCGTGGGATCGGTGAGGCCTGAACCCGGCGGCGTAGAGTCCGGCGTGTGAACGGCCTGTTGACCTTGGGTTGGATCCTGGTCTTCGCGGTGTGCCTGGGGTTGGCTCTGCGCGTCCTTTGGATCACCTACAAGCGCAAGTGACTGGTCGCCCTCGTGTGCTCGCTGGGCGCTGTTGCGTGAAGCGTCGGCGATGGGCCGCGCGACTCATGCCGAGCCCACTGCCTGTCCGAGGTCGACCAGGGCGGGCTCGACCTCGGCGGCAAGATCCTGAAGGTCAGGCACCAGGTTCGCTGCGGCCATGAAGCCGAAGTCGATGTTGTCGCAGTAGGACATGACCGTGATGTTCAGGCCGACACCCTCGAGCACCTGGCCCATCGGGTAGGCGCGCTGGAGGGTCGCGCCCGCGAGGTACAGCGGGAACGGTGGGCCGGGGATGTTCGAGAACATCACGTTGATGGCGGGCCGGTGCCGGTCCGCGAGGCGGCTCGCGGTGTACAGGTCGGTGAGCCAGCTGAACAGGTTCGGATCGGCGATCTCGGCCCAGCTCTGCATGGCGTCGGGCCCGAAGAGCGCATGCTCGTCCTTGGCGGCCTGCGAGCTGCGGACAATCTCGGAAAGGCGCCTCCTGGGGTCATCGATGTCTGAGTGCAGCGAGCAGAACATCGCAGAGAAGCGGTTGTCGGACTTGCCGGTGTGCTCCTCGGTCCGGACGCTCACCGGGCACGCCGCCACCATCGCCTCGTCGGGAAGCTCGCCTCGCGAGCCAAGGTAGGAGCGCAACGCTCCGGAGGTGATCGCCATCAAGACGTCGTTGATGGTGCCGCCCGCCACCTTCCTGATCGATCTCACGTCATCGAGGGAGATGCGCGCGAACGCGACCCTCCGCCGGCTGCTTATGGAGGCGTTGAACGGTGTGTCCGGGCAGGACAGCGGTGTTCCACCCGCGACGCTGTCTGGTTCTGCGCGGTTGCGTCGGACGGCGAGGAACGACTTGGCAGTCCTGCGGAACAGCGGAACGATCTCAGCCAGACCCCGGACCCGCTCGATGGTGGCCTCGGTGAACAGGTCGACGCCAGAGGGGATCGCTTCTCCGGCGTTCTCAGCGGGGCCGCGCTGTTCGTCTGGAGATCGGTCCATGGCCCGCTCGAGGTCGAAGAAGTTGACCATCTGCTCGACACCGGCCACACCGTCGAGGGTCGAGTGGTGCAGCTTGGCCACGAGAGCGATGTTCTGCTCCGCGAGGGATTCGATGATCCACATCTCCCACAGTGGTCGCGTGCGGTCCAGGGGCACGCTGGCGATGTGGGCTACCAGCTCAGCAAGCTCTGTCTCGCCGCCAGGCGCAGGGACGGCGGCACGCCTCACATGGAAGTCGAGGTCGAAGTCGGGGTCGTCGACCCACAGCGGGTGGTTCAACCTGAGGGGCACCGTCACCAGTCGGCGCCGCAACGGCGGGACCAGGTGCAGCCGGCTCTGTATGTGAGAGCGGACCCGCTCGAAGGAGTAACCACCTTCCATGCCGTCGGGATCGAGCACCGCGCACAGGGTCAAGTGCATGTGGTTCGTGGGCGTCTCTGCATACAGGAAGAACGCGTCCATGCCCGAAAGTCGCTCCATGTCACCTCCTGCTCGTGGCTCAGGTTGCTTCCGCGACGGTACCGCCGCCAGCGACGGTCTGCCACGGCTCGACGGGCGTTGTGCGGACAGCGGCCTGAGCGACAACACTGGCCTCATGCGGACTGGCAGCCTCTCGTCGCGGATCTACCTGACGGTTTCGGTGAACAACGTGGCCTACACCGTCAACGCCTTCCGCCCCAGCAGGCGAAACCCGTTGCTGTTCGGGTGGAGCTTCTTCGCCTCGTGGATGACGATCGAGCTTGCGTGGGCACACCTGATCTGGCAGGTGCTGGCAACGCTCCTGTTCGGCCGGATGGGAGCGCTGAAGAGGGCTCCGGGCAAGGCTGCCCTTGGCCTGTCGGTTGCCTCGTGGTTGGGATTGGGCGTTCTCGTCAAGCAGAGCTTCGAGGCGCGCCGAGAGATCCGCGCGGCACTCGGTGAGGTGCTCGACCAGCCGGTCCCGCGCAAGAGGTTGCCCATCAAGGTGACACGCGACGTCCAGTACCACATGGTCACCACCGAGCGACGACGGGTGTTCGGACGCCGAAGGCAGACCGTCGAGCGTGTGAAGCAGCTCGAGCTAGACGTCTACCAGCCCGTGGATCTCCCCGAACCTGGCACTCTCCGGCCGGTCGTGATGCAGATCCACGGCGGGGGTTGGATGATCGGGGACAAGCGAGAGCAGGGTCTTCCACTGCTGAAGCTGCTGGCGTCACAGGGCTGGGTCGGGTTCAACGTCAACTACCAGCTCAGCCCAGCGGTTGCATTCCCCGAGATGCTCATAGACCTCAAGCGCGCGGTCGTGTGGATCCGCGAGCACGCCGACGAGTACCACCTCGACCCGACCTTCATCGCGGTCACGGGTGGCTCTGCCGGTGGCCACCTCGCAGCGATGATGGCGCTGACGGCCGATGACCCCGAGTACCAGCCGGGCTTTGAAGGGGCAGACACCTCGGTCCAGGCCGCTGCACCGTTCTATGGCGTGTATGACTTCACCAACCGCAACGGAGTGTGGTTCCCGGAGGCAATCGATCATTTCATCGGGCGCTTCGTCATCCAGCAACGGTTCTCTGAGAACCCCGAGGCCTTCGTGAAGGCGTCACCGCTTGACAGGGTGCATGCAGCTGTCCCGCCCATGTTGGTCATCCACGGTGACAAGGACACGCTCGCACCTGTCGAGGATGCCCGTGACTTCGCCCGGAGGCTGCAGGTCACCTCGACGCAACCTTCGCACTACCTCGAGCTGCACGGCGCGCAGCACGCCTTCGACTTGTTCCCCTCCATCCGCTGCAACGCTGTGATCAGCGCAGTGGACCAGTTCTTCACCCGCACATACGAGGCGCACGTGACCGCCGGTGCCGAACCCGATGCACTCGGGCTGGACAGGGGAGGCCCCTTCATCCCTGACCCTGTCGCTGGCTCGGTTCCGCCAGGGCAGCGCCGGGCCGACGCTGCTTCCGTGTCGATCTCGACAGCTTCGAGCGGGTTAGAGGTATGACGTGCACGATCACTGCCCATGACGGCGGAAGCTTCAGCGCGGATCTGGTTCTGCCGGCTCGTGGCCGCGGGAGCGGGATCGTCCTGTTCCACGAGATCCTCGGTGTCAACGGTTACGTTCGGGCCGTCGCTGGTCGACTCGCGCGGCTCGGCTACGTGGTGTTGCTGCCTGACCTGTTCTGGCGCATAGATCCGGACCATCCGATCGAGCACACCGAAGCCGGGCTGGGTGAGGCGATGGCGCGGATCGGCGACTTCGACTGGGAGCAGGGCTTCCATGACGGCGACGCCGCCCTGACCTACCTCGACCGGATCGACGAGACGACAGGCTCGGTCGGGGTGATGGGTTTCTGCATGGGAGGGCTGATCGCGTTCGGTGTTGCCGTGCAGTCCGAACCAGATGTGACCGTGTCCTACTACGGTTCCGGTGTTGCCGAGATGTGTGGCGCCGCTGCCCAGATCCATTGCCCGATCCTGTTCCACTTCGGTGACGGCGACCCGTTCATCCCGACCGAGCAGATCGCTGTCGTGCAGGAGGCATTCGCTGACCGCGACGATGCCGTGGTCGAGGTGCATGAGGGCGCCGGCCACGCGTTCGACAACGAGCACGCCGAGATGTTCCACCAGCCGGTCCCCGCGAAAGAGGCCTGGGGCCTCACCGCTGCATTCCTGCGTGCCAACCTCGATCCCGGCTGACGAACCTGAGATGTGGCCTGGCCGGCTATCGAGAGCCGGGTGGCGCAGGTGCAGCTCCGGCGACGGGGTCCACCAGCTCTGCTGTCCATGTCGCAGTGTCGACGGGTGAGCCCGGGTAGTTGATCTGGACGCTGACCCAGCAGCCTGACAGAGAGCTCTCGCAGGTGTAGCCCGCAGGTATCGGCACGTCCACGGTCACCAGCCTCCCGTTGAACCGAGCCTGATCCACGCCTTCGAGCGCGCACTTGCCCTGACTGCCGACGGCTTGGTCGGCGGGGTCTTCCTCGAACCTGAAAGCGCACCCGGTGAGCTCGTGGAGAGGGTGCCCGTCGACGCGGCTGTCGATGGGCGGCAGGACGCGGATGTCCAGCCCGCCCCCGGGCCCAGCGCCCTGTGGCGCCCCGCGGCTTGCCTGGGGTCCGGCTTCTGGGACATCACCCAGGTCGAACACGGTGATCCTCAGGGTGCGACCAGCGGCGGTGGACAGCAGACTTGTGAGCTGCATCGCCACACGCTTGCTGGTCTGGTTGGTGAACATCGTGGCATGCCCGAGCGAGTCCACGAGCAGGCCCTTGGATCGG
>JAHFUU010000164.1:0-1507 GCA_023264915.1 Microthrixaceae bacterium
CGGACGCCGCGGTCGAACCACCCGGTGAGGCCCGCACCGAGTGGGAGATCTTCAAGGCGCTGGCCGCGGCCATAGAGAAGGCCGCCGACGACGAAGGCCTGGACGAGTACCTCGACGGTCGCCGGCAGGTCCGCACCTTCGGGGGGTTGGCCGACTCGTTCACCTCCAAGGGCGCCTTCGACACCGAGGACGACATCATCGACGAATGGGTGCGCGACTCGACCGAGGTCGGGACCCTCCCGATGGGCACGAGCCTGATGACCCTCCGCGACAAGGGCAGCGTCCGCTTCACCGGGCTCGGGGTGTTCGCGCCGGGCCTGTCGGTCGCAGGCGACGTGTCCCCGGACAAGGTGCTGACCGCTTACCAGTGGCACGTCGACAAGGGGGTCCCCTTCCCGACGCTCACGCGGCGGGCCCAGTTCTACATAGACCACCCCTGGTTCCTCGAAGCCGGCGAGGGTCTCCCGTGCCACAAGGACCCGCCTGCCCAGGGTGGGGACTACCCGCTCCTGGTGACCAGCGGTCACTCCCGCTGGACGGTGCACTCCATCGCCATGGGCAACCGCACGATGCTCGAGACCCACCGAGGCCGGCCGCTGGTCGTGCTGGCGCCCGGGGATGCAGCGGATCGGGGCATCTCCCACGGCGACGAGGTGGAGGTGTTCAACGATCACGGCTCTTACCGAGCGGTTGTCAGGGTGACCGGCCGCGTGCGCCCGGGCCAGCTCATCACCTACAACGGCTTCGAGCCGCACATGTACCCGGGGTGGCGGGGAGCGAACGAGGTCGAGCCGGGCATGGTCAAATGGCTCCATCTGGTAAGCAGGTACGGCCACCTGCGCTACCTGCCCTTCGGGTGGCAGCCGGTGCCTTCTGACCGCGCTGTACGAGTCGACGTGAGAAAGGCAGCCGAGGTATGACCGATCAAGCATCGCTGGCCCAGGCACCGGCGGCACCACCCATCACCGAAGCTGAGCAGGCTGGCATCGCCCGCGCCTTCGAGCAGACCGAGACGGTGTTCGGTGCCCTGTCCACGGTGCGGACCCGGCGGGTCGGGCTCGGCTACCACATCGAGACCGGCGAGCCCGAGACCTTCTCGTGGTCGAGCGGGGGCACTGTCACCCAACCCAGAGGACCGCTCTCCTACGCCTCCGGCGCGCAGCCCGTGGGTCTGTCAGAGGTCGAGCAGGCGCTGCTGTCCTGGGCGGGAGTCGGGCCCAACGGTGTCGCCCTCGCGGACATCCCCGTCCATGGCGCACTTTCGGGGCTGCTGTCCTGGGCCGGCCGGACCATCCCGGCCTCCTCGGCCGACTCGAGCGTCGACATCTTCGTGATCGACGACGGTGGCGTGTCCATCTACCGGCCCCAGCCAGAACGCGTCGCGCCCCTCGAGATCGCGAGCCCGGCTGACTACGCCAAGATCCTCCAGTGGTACCGCCAGCGCATACCTGTGTTAGATCGCCGACCTGACGTCGGATGGTTCACTGCCCCAGAGGGCACCCACAAC
>JAHFUU010000164.1:1517-6327 GCA_023264915.1 Microthrixaceae bacterium
TGAACGCGATGGGTCCCGGGCAGTACAACCTGAACCGCCCCGGCGCCACCTGGTTCCTGCCGGTCGGCGACGTGGGGTTGGAGTGGTTCAACCTCTTGCTCAACTCCTATGAGTGGTCGGGGTTCTACCTGATGGACAACGAGACCCAGAAGTCGGCCGGTTGCGAGAGCTGGATCCGCCCCGGCTTCCTCGAGGTCGGCTTCCCGATCCCAGTGTTCGACGAGCTCGCCCTCATGATGCACTCGAGCCAGGCAGCGTGCGCCGTGCAGAACATCCGCCTCGCCGCAGAGTCGATGGGGCTCGGCGCCTGGGCGGTCGGGAGCTACGCCGATGACCTCGTGCTCGGCGCCTACCCAGAGGTAGCGTCCGGTCTCGGGTTCTCGTTCCTCGATCGCGATCCAGAGCGCAACCCCTCAGCGACGGTCACCTGCCAGGGACCGCCAGGTCTCAAGGAGGCGACCATGGTGCCCTCGCTGCGCTTCCCGACTGCTGAGTCGGTGATCGACTACGTGCGCAACTTGCGGTACGGCCCGGGAGGACCGCTCAACCGTGACGGTGCCTTCGCCCAGCGGGCAGGTGGCCCGTATGCCCCCGAACCGATGCGCGAGATCCTCGAAGACCCCAAGACCCACATCGCGGACTGGGTCTGTGAAGCTGCCATCGACACGGTTGACTACATCGTGTCGAGGTTCGGGTGCTGCCCGGCGTACGTGAACCCGATGCGAGCCAAGTTCTCGGTGCAGGTCCACCACCTGGACACCGAGTTCTACCGCCGGTTCGAGTCCGGCGATGGGCACCCGGTCGGTGTGACGGGCGCGATCGAATCGCACTTCGCGAACTGGCATCCCGGCGAACCTGACCCTTCTGCGCTCTGAACCGGAGAGGAACATTGAGCTCGACCCCCGTCCTCATCCTTGGCAACTACCTCCACCTGCTCGGCATGGCGGGGTACCTGGGTGGCTCGTTCGCGATGGAGTTCGTGCTCGGGCCAGCACAGAAGTTCATCCCCCCTGCGCAGGCACAAGTCATGGGCGAGAAGACCGGAGACCGGTTCTTGTGGGTCGCTTGGTGCTCGCTCGGCCTGTCCCTGCTCAGCGGCATCCTTCGCCTGTTCTCGATGGGCGAGCAGTCCATGGTCGTGGACGGGTCCTTCTTCACGTCCTCTTATGGGAGATCACTGCTCGGGATGATGGCCTTGTGGCTGGTGCTCGTCATCAACGGAAGCATCATCACCTTCGTGCTGCGTCCCAAGCTGAAGGGGCGGACCAAGGCCCACGGGTCTGCCGCGCAGGCCCAAGCGCACCAGCAGGGCCAGTTGACAGCCGTCAAGTGGATCGGATGGCTGACCCGGGCCGACCTGATCATCGCGTTCTGCGTCGTCTTGTTCGGAGCGTCGCTGCGCTTTGGTGGGCTGGGTTGATGGATGACCGCTGGCGTGCTCGGCGCCGCGGATTGGGCCGGCTCTGGCTGGGCGACGCTGTGGTACTGGGTCCAGACCTGCTCCTGGGGGATCTACGCAGGTGGAGCCTTTGCGATGGAGACCATCTGGCGAGGTACCCAATCGAGCCTTCCCCAGTCACAGATCGCAGTGGCGTGCAACTGGATGGGCCACCGCTACCGCTGGATCGCGGCGATGGCGCTGGCGGGCGCAGCGGTCGGTGCCCTGGGCCTGAGGCTGAGCGCCTCCGCGGGGTCCCCGAGCGCACAGCTTGCACTTTGGGGATGCTGGGCGTTCCTGGTGGTCGTGCTGGGCGCGGTCACCTTCGTCGGCCATCCAGCGCTCCACGTCCGGATGAGCGCCGAGATGCCCGAGCAGGAGCGGGTGGCTGCCCGAGCCAAGGTGGCGCGGGCCATCCACCACATGGACATCTTGTTGCGCGTCGATCTCGCAGGGGCCGCCCTTGCGCTAGTGGCACTCTCTTGCCAGGCGTCGACCTGACGGGGCGCCGGGCAGTGGTCGGGACAGGTGACCCATCGCGGCTCGATGTGGCAATACTGGTGCAGGGAACCGGTGGCCCCGCGGTGAACCAACCGGACAACCCACAACTCAACCATGGGCCCCTCGGCCGGGTCCGGTGGCTCAGGAGGTGAAGCCGTGCCCAAGACGATCGCCATCACACCGTCGTGGTATTGGCCCCAGGGCGTGCCCCGTGTTCTCGGGGTGCCGCCCTTTGACGTAGTCGAGTACTGCGTGGGTCGCAACGCACGGCACAGGCCGAACGACGCGGCGCTCGTCGGCCAGGATGGCTCCCGCTTCGATTGGGCCGGGCTCGACGAGACAGTGAAGGCGGCGGCAGGGTCGCTTCGCGCGCGGACCCAAGGTGGCCCGATCACGTTGTGCGCGGGGCCTTCCCTGGAGGGAGCGATCCTGGTCCTGTCCGCCCTCGCGAGCGGGAGCCCCGTCCGTCTGGCACATCCCCAGCACGTGCCCAACGTGGCTCCCGGCAGCATCGCTGTGCTCGCCGACGCGACGTGCAAGGCCACTGCTGCTGCGGCAGGGGTCGAAGTCCTCGGCCTGGGTGAGCTCACCCAGGCGGGCGCCACAGCCGTCGGACCGGTGCAGCGAGACGTGGCGGCTCTTGCCTATGTGGGATCCGACGGCCGCGGCGTATGGCACTCCCACAGGTCCCTGCTCGCCGCTGGCCTGTCGTTCGGCGCGTTCCTGGGCAACCCCGGACGGCCCGCGGTGAGCACCGAGCCGCTGTGGGGCTGGCACGGGGTCTGCGCGATGGTCACCGTCCTGGCATCGGGGTCGACGCTCGTGCTCGGTGATCCAGGCGAGGCAGCTCTTGAATCGGTCGGCCGTGAGGGGGCGGGCGCTCTGTTCGCGCCCCTCGACGCGGTCGCTGACTGGACTCGCGACGCCAAGCTACAGGTCAAGCACCTGCGCGGCGCGCTCAACCAGATAGTGCTGTGGACCGAAGGAGCCTTCGATCCCGACAAGCGACGCCGCGTCGGCAAGATGTTCGAGTGCCCCGCTCTGACCGCTTGGGGGCTTGCCGAGACCGGTGCGGTGTTCGTCTCACACCCGTCTTGGTACGTGGACGAGTCGGTGGGAATCCCGATGACCAACGCTCACGTCGTTCCTGTCGAGCCGCGCACCGGCGCAGCGATCGTGTCGCTATGGGAGCTCGTCGAATCTGCTCGGGTCACCGTGTACACGCCGGCGCTGTGTGTCGGCTACGACCAGGGTTCGGGTCCCCCGAACGCTGCACGCGACGAGCGGTTCCAGGAGGGACGCCTGGTTACAGGGCTCATCGCGTCCTCTGACGCGAACGGGATGATCTACCTGCTCCCAGATTGACCGCTGCCCCCACCCCCGTCGAGATGCCCCGGGGTCCGGCGCCGGCGCTTCGCCCACGACCCACCCCCGAACGGGCCCCCGCATCGGGGGCCCGTGCAGGTTCCCCCGGGAAGGCCTGAGACGGTGACCGAGATCGAGGTGCGCGACTTCGAGCCGGGTGATCGGGGGGCCGTTCGGCACATCTGCTACCTCACCGGCTACATGGGCGCTCCGGTCGACTGGTACTGGCGGGACGAGGAGAGCTTCGCGGACATGTTCTGCGGCTACTACACCGACCGTGAACCCGAGTCGACGCTTGTGGCCGTCACCAACGGTGAGGTCAAGGGCTACCTGCTGGGCTGCCGGGACAGCTCGCGGGCTTGGGACCCGGGCGCGGTCGCGGCGCGGCACGTGCTGCGCCGAGGCATCGCCTTCCGTCCTGGAACCGCCGGGATCATCTGGCGGAGCATCGCCGACATCGTCGTCGACACGGCGCGCCGCCGCGTGGACCCACGCAGATACTCGTTCTCGGATCCCGACTACCCCGCGCACCTGCACATGAACCTGCTGCCCGAGCTGAGAGGCACGGGCACCGGTGGTGTGCTGATGCGGCGATGGCTCGACCGCCTCCGCTCCGAGTCGGTGCGGGGCTGCCATCTCCAGACCAAGGCCGAGAACACGAACGCGATCGGCTTCTTCGAGGCGATGGGATTCGCGAGGCACCGGGACCCCGTGCTGGCCCCGGGTGAGCGCACGCCCGACGGCGAACGGACCTACATCCAGACCATGGTCCAGCTACTGCCCGGATCCTGACGGCCGCGTCGCGGCCGGGTCCAGGTGACCGGCCGTCTCGAACCGGTTCTTCGAGCTTGGTGGCCCCCGGTCCTCACCACCTCGTGGGTCTGCGGTCAGGCGGGTGCAGCAGGTGACGTTGCAGCCGGGCCAGCCAGCACGCCTCGCGAGACGAGGTCCTCGCGCAACCCCGCGACGTGATCGGCACCGATGGGGTGGTAGCTGGGGTACATCTCCCGGGCCGTGGCGCCCAGCAGGCCGGTGTCGGTGCGCACGTCGAACACGGCGGCCTGCGCGGTGACGTCAAGGACGATCCGCGTGAACCTGCGCTCGGAGTCGGGTTCACTCGCGAGCAGCCCTTCGGCTGAACGCGCGCCGTGGCCGAGGGAGAGCTGGTGGGCGCGCCAGAACGCAGGCTGGACCTCGGCGCCCCTGGCTGGTGAGTAGCTGATCCAGGCGGCCACGGCACCGGAGTGGTTGCTGGCGGACTGGTTGGTGCCGCTGGCGAGCTCGGCACAGGCATCGCGAAGGTCAAGCACCATGAGGCCGTTGACGGCGCGCCACCACGGGGACCCACCGTCTTGGAGGATTCGCCCACTCGCGATCTCCCAATCGACGAACTCGATCACCGCTCGCCCGCAGCCCAACTCGCCCCGATCTGTGCCGGGGTGTTCGCCGAAGAAGCGCTCGACGATGGCGCGGCGGCTCTTGAGGCTCAACGAGCAGGCCTCGGCC
>JAHFUU010000165.1 GCA_023264915.1 Microthrixaceae bacterium
GGATTCGATGAGCAGCTCTACGCGTGGGACGCCAAGACCGGCCAGGCCGTGAAGGCGCCGCGGGGGACCTTGCGCTGGGGCGACGTCGAGCCCGCCATGTCGGGCACCTTCACGGTCGAGACGTTGTCGGGGCCCCGCGAGCTCACCACTGTGTACTCGTTGATGGTCGAACGCCTCGAGGGCTTCACTCCCGAGTCGGCCGAGCAGACATGTGGCATCGACGCCGATGTGATCCGCTCGCTCGCCCTCAAGATCGCCACCAAGCGAACCAACATCTTGGGTTCGCTCAACGCCGCCTCCAAGCACTACCACGGAGATCTGATCGAGCGTTCACAGATCCTGCTCCTTGCGCTGACGGGGAACTGGGGCCGTCAAGGCACCGGTGTGAGGGCCTGGACGACCGGCTTCCTCGACGGGATGATGCCGTTCTTCTTGAAGACCGAGCGGGGTCCGACCCAGACGGCCAACATGCTCGACATGGCCGACATGATGAACGAGTCGATGCTTGCCAACGACCCGACGCTCACCAGCAAGATCCTGGCTGTCGAGCAGGCCCGCAACTCCGACACGATGGGATTCGTGCCCCCGGTGTTCTTCTGGTACCGCTTCTGCGGCTACCGCGATGCCTGGAACCGCTCTGAGTGGCACGACCCGTCGATGCAGCGCCCCTTCGACGAGTACTTCCAAGAAGCCGTCGACGAGGGGTGGTGGGCGACCGTCGAGGTCCCCAAGGAGACCCAGCCTCCCCGGGTGCTGATCGAGTGCGGTGGAAACGTGCTGCGTCGAACCCGTGGCGGATCGCGCCGCCTGCTCGAGCACCTGTGGCCGCAGTTGAAGATGACCGTGGCGATGGACGTGCGGATGAGCGCGACGGCCCTGCACTCAGACATCGTGTTGCCGATGGCCCAGCAGTACGAGAAGCTCGGCTTCGGCATCCCGAGCACCCATGTGATGAACCTCACCTTCGGCGACAAGGCTGTCGAGCCTGCCGGTGAGGCCGTGAACGAGTGGGAAGGCTTCCGGCGTCTTGCCGAGAAGGTCCAGCAGCGGGCCAAGGAGCGCGGCGTCGGAGCCAAGTTCGACATCCGCGGGCGGAGCTTTGACCCCTCTACCGCGCATGACTTCTTCACGGCGAACGGCCACTGGGTCGACGAGGAGGTCATCATGGACGAGATCCTCCGCGACACGGCGCTGGTGGGCACCATCGTCGAGGGAGCGAGCCTGGCCGACATCCGCAAGAACGGCTTCTACCGCTGGCAGAGCCTCGGCATGACCGCCAGAGCTGTGGCCCAGGCGACTGACCCTCGACCCGACGAGACGTTCGTGCCCTTCCGCAAGCACGTCGAGGACGGCGAGCCTTACCCGACGCTCTCACGCCGGTCGCAGTTCCTCATCGATCACCCGTGGTTCATCGAGGCCGACGAGCACCTGCCGATCCACAAGGACCCACCCAAGATCGGCGGCGACCACCCTTTCCAGGTCTCAAGCGGCCACAACCGCTGGAGCATCCACTCGCTCAACATGGCGAACCCGCTGATGCTCGAGACCCACAGGGGCCAGCCACACATCGTGATCAACGACGACGACGCAAAGGAGCTCGGCGTCGACGACCACGACCTGGTCCGCGTCTACAACGACTGCGGTGAGTACAAGGTCGCCGTCAAGATCTCCTCGGGGGCGCGCCCGGGTCAGGTCATCATGTACAACGGCTTTGACAACTTCCAGTTCCCGGACTGGGCGGGGCCCAACGACGCCGAGCCGGGCATGATCAAGTGGCTGCACCTCGCCGGCGGGTACGGTCACCTCAAGTACTGGGGAACAGAGTGGCAGCCGTGCCCGGTGATGCGCAACACCCATGTATCCATCGAGAGAGCCTGACAGCGACGGGTTGGCTGCGTTCACCAGCCGGCCGGCGTGGGCCTGCTAGCCAAGGGAGTGCCGATCGGGTCAGGCCCGAACGATCGGGCCGCCACCGGCGGCGATGGCGTCGGTGAGGCGGTCGCGGATGGCGAACTTCTGCACCTTGCCGCTACCGGTCATCGGGACATCGTCGGGGCTGAGCAACAAGATGCCTCTCGGGCGCTTGTAGCCGGGGAGGTGCTCCTTGCAGTGATCGAGAACGACCGACTCGTCAAGGGGTGCCTCTGACACGAGCGCGGCACCCACCACCTCGCCCCTGGCCCTGTCGGCGATTGCGAACACGTATGCGGCTCTGACGCCATGGATGCCACAGAGGGTGGACTCGATGTCAGCTGGCGCGACGTTGATTCCACCGGTCTTGATGACGTCCTTGATCCGCCGCTCGTAGTGGACTCGCCCGTCGGCGTCCACAAAGCCGAGATCGCCGGAGTGGAAGAACCCCTCGGCGTCGAAGGTCTCGGCGGGATCGACCTTGTAGTAGCGGCGCATGACAGTTGGGCCCTTCACGCATATCTCGCCGCTGGTCCCCTCGGGGAGCCGCTCGCCGGTTTCCGGGTCGACGATCTTCATCTCGTTGCCAGGCATCAGGTGTCCCTGGGTCTGGAGGCGCACGTCGAGAGGGTCGGTCGCAGGCGTGCACGAGAACGCAGTCGCGGTCTCGGTCATGCCGTACATGTTCACCCCACCGACGCCGTCATCAGGCGGGTTCTCCAGCAGGAACTCATAAGGGGCGGTGCCCTTGTGCAGCTTGGAGTGGTCGCGCGACTTCCAGTCAGGGTGGTCCATGAGCTGGGTGAGCTGGTGGGGCCAGAGGTGCCAGGTGGTTGCACCCTCGCGCTCGATCAGCTCGATCGATTCGCCCGGATCGAAGCTCGGCTGCAGGATCAGGGAGGCGCCGTGTGAGAGCGTTCCGAGCATCACGTTGATGCATCCCGCGGAGAAGAACAGGGGGAAGTAAGCCCACACCACGTCGTCAGGGTCGAGGCGCTGGAGATCACCGATCTGGTGACCGTTGCGCGCCAACGCATCGTGGGTCAACAGGACACCCTTGGGCCGAGCTGTCGTACCGGAGGTCGCCAGCAGGTATGCCTCGTCCTCGGGATCCACCTCGGCTCGTAGCTGCGCGAGGAGCGGGGCAGGGACGCTCTCACCCGCCCCGATGAACTCGTCCCAGCTCGAGCAGGCTCGTGGAAGATCGGTCTCGCCGCGCACGATGACCGAACGCAGGGCCGGCAGCCTCTCGGAGTAGATCGCGCCCGGATGGCACGAGCCCAGCGCGGGCACGAGCCCGCAGAGGCCGCCCAGGTAGTCGTTGGCCATGAACCGTGCCGACATCAACAGAGCGGACACGTCGCCCTGGCGGAGAAGGTGCTCGAGATCGTCTACGTGTGAGAACGTGCTGACGGGAACCAGGATCGCGCCGATCCCTGTGACCGACAGTGCCGCGATGACCCAGTCCGGTTGGTTCTCCATGCACAGGCCGACGCGGGTGCCCTTGCCCACGCCACACGCCACGAGCGCGCGGGAGCAGTCCTCGACGCGCTCAGACAGCTGGCCATAGGTGATGTGCTCGCTCACCGTCGTCAGGGCCACCCGGTCTGGGTGCGCCTCGACGCTTGTAGCCAGCAGCGCTGGGAGGGTCCTCGCGTACCGGCAGGATGGATCAGTCATGGGAAGGCCTTCAGATCGGGCCCGTCTACACGAGAACGCCCTGTTGGATCAGTGCCTCGATCTCGTCGTTGGGCAGACCGAGCAGGTCACCGAAGACGTAGCTGTTGTGCTCGCCGAGGGCAGGTGTCGGACGGGTGACAGCGGCCGGGGTGCGGGTGAGCAACCACGGGGTGGCGTAGATATTGCACGGATCAAATCCGTCGTAGTCGTGTTCGACGCGAAAGCCGCGCTCGGTGAAGTGGGGGTGCTCGTCACGCTCATCGAGCTCGAGCAACGGGGCTGCTGGGACCCCTGCTGCTGCGAGCCTGTCGGCCGCGTCGTCGCGGTCAAGACCCGAGACCCATTCCGAGATCGTCTTGTCGATCTCTGCTGCCCGCTCGCGCCGACCTTCGGCTGAGCCCAGCGAACGGTCCGAGATCCACGAACTGGCGCCGACGACGCGGGCCAGCGCATGCCATTCCGTCTCGTCCCTGACCGCGAGGGCCACCCAGCGGTCCTCGCCACGCGCGGCATAGAGGCCATGGGGGAACAGGCGCGGATGGGTGTTGCCTTGTGGCCCCGCGACCGACCCGGTGAGCTGGTAGTCGAGCAGGGCCTGGCCCACGGTGGCAGCAGACGAGTCGATCTGGCTGACATCGACGAACTGGCCCTCCCCGGTCCGCTCGCGGTGCTCGAGCGCGGCGAGAGCGCCTATGGCGGCTTGGATCGCCATGGTCGTGTCGCCGAGGCCGAAGGGCAACAGCCCGGTCGAGACTCCCTCCTCGGGGTAGCCGACCATCAGCTCGAGCCCCGAGTAGCCGGTCGCGATCGAAGCGAACCCGCGCATCGAGCTGAGCGGACCATGCTGGCCGGCCATGCTCATCGACACGACGATGATGTTGGGGTTCGCCTCGCGCAGATCCTCATAGCCCAGGCCGTTCTTGGCCATCACGCCCGCAGCGAAGTTGTCCATGACTATGTCAGCGCTCTTGGCCAGCTCTCGGGTCAGCCGTGACCCCTCGGGATGGGCCACGTTGAAGGTGGCAGACAGCTTCGAGCGGTTGTTGTGGCAGAAGAAGAAGGATGTGTAGTCCAGGAACCGCATGAGGTCCTGGCGTTTGGCCGTCTCGATGCGGATCACCTCGGCTCCCATGTCGGCGAGAACCTGGCCAGCCATCGGGCCGGCCCAGTTCCAGCCGAACTCGAGGACGCGGACGCCCTCTAGGGCGCGGCGGGGCGCTTTGGCCGCGGGCAGCGAGATGGGTGCCGGGCGAGGAGTGTCGGCACGAGATCCTGACAGTGACGGGCCCGGACCGGTGATCGAGGTCGGGGTCACCGACATGAGGTACCCGGGCTTGGGGATCCTCACGGGATGGCCGTCGATGTCGATGTCGGCGAAGAGGTCACGGAACTCGAACTGCTCGCTCGCGAGCACCTCGTCTGCGGTCTGTGCGATCCCCATCACGATGCCCTCTGCCACAGCCATGTCGAGCAGCTCGCGCCGGGTGTAGCCCTTCAGCCATTCCTGGAAGTGGTCATGGGCCGGCTTCGCGTCGACCAGACCGAGGTAGATCGAGTCGCTGGCGTGCTTGTCCTTGGCCCACTTGGGGTTGTCCATGAGCGCCAGGAACGCCTCCCACTGCTTGGGGGTCTGCGAAGCGATGCACACGAAGCCGTCTGAGCATGCGAAGAACCCGGTGGGGTAGGGCGCACCGCCCATCAAGGTGCCATAGCGTTGCCACTTGTTCCCGTTCTTGGCTGACACCAGGTACATGCCACCGACCATGTAGCCCATGACTTGTGCCGTGGATATGTCGATGCTCTGGCCCCGACCCGAGGACCGGCGCTCGTGCAGGGCACACAGGGCGGCGGCTGCGCCATGCAGCCCGGCCTGGTAGTCGGCCTGCTCGAAGGGGATCCGCAGCGGGCTGCGATCCGCGGATCCGAGGCCGAGCGGCAGCGAGCTGGCTGCCTGCGCGGTCAGGTCTGTGCCCAGCCGCCCAGACCACTCACCGGTGCGACCGTACGGCGAGATCGACACGGTTATCAGATGGGGATGGCGCTCCTCGATCGGCACGAAGTCCAATCCGAGCTGCGTCCGAGGGCCGGGGTCCAGGTTCTCGACGAACAGGTCAGACCCAGAGAGCTGGTCGTGCAGCCAGGCGATCCCCTCGCTCGTGTCCAAGTCCTTGATAGCCCCGCTCTTGCCCGCGTTGAGGAAGTTGAACAGGCCGCTGTGCTCGGGGTCGGGATCTCCGGCAGGGAACGGGCCGTCTGTCCGGGAAGGATCTCCACGAGGATGCTCGACCTTGACCACCTCGGCGCCAAGATCCGCGAACAGGCGCGCGCAGAACGGCGCTGAGACGTCGGTCCCGACCTCGACCACGCGCAAGCCGTCGAGTGCGCCCATCACGCACCTCTCCTTGGGCTGGCTGTGGCCCCCGAGCGGCTGGGCGCCTTCTTGGGAACCGAACGACCGGCGGTCCCTGTGCGAGGGGTCTTGCCGGGCGCCTTCCTGGCAGCACTGCCAGTCCTGCCGGCAGGCCCCTTCCTGGCCTCCGTCGCGGACTTGCGGGTGCCCTTGGCGGCCGGCCGGCGCGCGGCTGAGGTGCCAGCCTTGGCTCGCTTCACGGCCTTTGCCCTCTTGGCGGTCCTTGCCGCCGCCTTCTTGGTCGCCCTGGCACCGGTCCCGGCCGCCGCCTTCTTGGTCGCCCTGGCACCGGTCCCGGCCGCCGCCTTCTTGGTC
>JAHFUU010000166.1 GCA_023264915.1 Microthrixaceae bacterium
GTCGTCGGTGATCAACGTCGCTATCTCGACGATCACGTCCGAGGTGTGATCAAGGCCGGTCATCTCCAGATCCATCCATGCAAGCACCTGCGAAGCCTAATTCCTGAGGCCTGTCACCCCTGACGCCCGAGGGCCACCGGCGACGCGATGCCGGCGCGTCCCAGAGCGCCGCCGGTCGGCGCTTGCACACATCGACAACAGATCGTCGATCGCGGAACTGCAAGCGCCGGGTTCCCTCGGGGGCTGCGCCCCCACGCTCCCTCGCCGGCGCTCGGGTGCTCGCCTATCCTGCCCGGCGTGATCGAGGTACATGTCCGACGGCTCGACCCGGAGGCATCCATCCCGGCCCCCGCCAGGCCTGGTGATGCCGGGGTGGACCTGTCAGCCAACGAGTCCGTCGTGCTCAAGGCCGGTGGCGGCAGAGCGATCGTGCCAACGGGCCTGGCAATCGCGATACCTGAAGGACACGCTGGGTTCGTGCAGCCCCGCAGCGGGTTGGCACGCGACCACGGCGTCACGGTTCTCAACAGCCCCGGGCTCATAGACTGCGGCTATCGGGGTGAGCTCCAGATCCTGCTGGTGAACACTGATCCGCACGAGGACTTCGAAGTGCGGCGCGGAGAGCGCATAGCCCAGCTTGTGATCCAGCGTGTCGAGCAAGTCAAGTTCGTGCTCGTCGATCAGCTCAGCGACTCTGAACGCGGCACCGGGGGATGGGGCCACAGCGGCCGCTGATCCCCCGACAGGCCCGACGGGGACCTACCGGCCGTCAGCACACGAGATGGGGCACTTCCGAGCTCGGGATACCCGGGCCGGCGACGCTACGCGAACCGAGCAGCCGGACCCGCTTCCTGGTGGCGGGCCTTCAGGCCGAGAACAGCTTGGCCATGTGCACCGTGCGACCGTCGCCTTCCATCGAGTGCTCGTCCACCAGGTCGGTCACGATCTCATCGAAGCGAGCCGTGGCGCCCTGATCGGACCAGGGTTGATCCTGCCCTGCTGTGGTCACGGCATCGATCCCGAGTCGGTCAACACCTACGCGGAAGCAGATGCGGATGGCGCCCGCCTTGCCCTCGGGCCGGAGGAGCAAGATGATCATCTCGTCGATCGCGATGCGCAGATCCTCGATGTCAGTGAACGAGAAGCCCAACCTCAAGGCGAGGTTCGAGGCTGTGATGCGGGCTATCCGTCCGTACTCTGCCTGCGCCGGAAGCTCGAGGACGACCTCGTCCCCCTCGACACCATGCTCGCCTGACGCTACGGCCACTCGGCCAAGCTACCCTCCCGGGTCCTTCAAGCGAGGCTCCGCCCCGGTCCCTGGGGCCATGTTGACTGCCTGGGGGATGGGATGGTCGACTGGACCTCTCAGGACGCCGAGGGCTCCAGCCTGCTCGCTGGCCCGACCATGGACCACGGTCATCAGGCCTCGCGACGAACATCAAGGGGGTTCTTGTCGAACCGGGCACCCACATAGGACGGGTGCCGCAGGCGACCGTCGCGGCTCCAGTTCGCGAATGCGACCTCGACGACGAACCGAGGCTCGACCCAGACCGCCGCCCTGCCGTGGATCCCCCGCGGAGGTGGGTCAAACGGGCATCGTTCGGCGACGGCGGCCCTCAGCTCACGGTCCCACCAGCGGACGTCCTCGTCGCTCATCCCGCTTCCGACCCTGCCGGCATAGGTGAGCCTGCCGTCGGCACCGTAGTAACCGAGAACCAGCGCGCCCAACGTCCCCCTACGGCCGCCCTCACCTTCGGTGAACCCCCCGACGACGAGCTCTTGGCGCGGCCGGATCTTGAGCTTTCGCCAGTTCGCTGAGCGGCGACCGATCTCATAGCTGCTGCCCAGCCGTTTCGCCATGAGCCCTTCCATCCCCTTGTCTGCGACGGCCGCGAGCAGCTCGTTGCCGTCGCCGCGGTAGTAGGGCGGCACCTGCCAGTTCGGGCCCGGATCGACCAGACCCTCCAGGAGCTGGCGGCGCTGCTCGTATCCGAGACCGGTCGCGTCGTGCCCGTCGAACCAAAGGAGGTCGAACGCCACGAGCACAGCCGGCTGAAGTGCCGCCCTCTCGGCTGCCTGCCGCGCGGTGCCGACGTGCATGCGCGTCTGCAAGAGACCGAAGTCAGGGACACCGTGCTCGTCGAAGGTCACGATCTCCCCGTCGACCACAGCGTCGCGGCCGCCCAGCTCGCCTGCCACACCAGCCATCTCGGGCCAGCGCTGTGTGATGTCCACCAAGTTCGAGCTCTGCAGCCGGAGCACCCCGTCGGTGACGAACGCAATCGCCCGGATCCCGTCCCACTTCACCTCGAAGGCCCAATGCTCGCCATCGCTCGGGACCGGACCGGTGACAGCCCGCATCGGCGCTACGACGGTCGGCATCGGGTCCACAGATCGAGAGAGTACGGTCAGGTTCGGCAAGGCGCAGCTGGCCAGGCACGAGCCTTCGCCCAGTTGGGCTCCCGCGGGTGAGCCCCGGCAGGGTTGCAACCGCGTGAGCGCGTAGCGTGGCCTGATGGCAGCTCGCCGCCATCATCGAAGACGGGTCGTTGCGGGGCTGTCGGGGCTGTTCGTGTTGATGCTCGCCGCGACCGGTTGCGGTTCCCTCGTGTCCAGCCAGGCGCGGCCGGGCCAGCGGCCCCGGACTGGCGGGCCGGCACCGGGTGCCAGCGGCGCCCCGACCAACCTCGATCCAGCGTTGGGCCTCCTGCTGGGTGCGCCCGTCTATGACGGGGACTTCGCCGATCCCTACGTGCTGGTGGACAACGGGCGCTACTTCGCGTACGCGACCAACACCAAGGGAGCCAACATCCCGGTGCTCATGACCAGCGGTGGTGGGAGTGGGCAGTACTTCGGGGATGCCTTCCCTTCGCTGCCGTCATGGTCGACACCTGGGTTCGTCTGGGCTCCGGCCGTGTACGCCGTTGCCGGTCAGTACGTCCTGTACTACACGACTCATGTCAACGCGACTGGTCGCCAGTGCCTTTCAAGGGCGGTCGCACCCACACCTGTCGGACCGTTCTCTGACACCTCGAGCCAGCCCCTGGTCTGCCAGGCCGACCTCGGCGGCACGATCGACCCGAGCTTGGTCGCTGACCCCGGTGGCCAGGCCTGGCTTCTGTTCAAGAACGACGGCAACTGCTGTGGCATCACCACATCTCTTTGGTCCCAGGAGCTCTCCCCTGACGGTCTCAGCGTGGTCGGGACACCTGCCAAGCTGCTGTCTGCTGACCAGCCTTGGGAAGGCGGCCTGATCGAGGCGCCCTCGATGGTGACCAACAACGGGACCTACTACCTCTTCTACTCAGCCAACGCTTGGGACTCAGAGAACTACGCCATCGGGTACGCCACGTGCACCTCGATCTCAGGTCCATGCACCAAGCCCGCCGACAGCCCGTGGATGACGTCGACCGCCCTCGCCAAGGGGCCGGGCGGGCAAGAGTTCTACGCTGCTGTCGGCCAGCTCTTCATCGTCTATCACGGGTGGACCCCCGGGGAGATCGGCTACTCCAACGGCGGTGAGAGGCGCCTGTACCTCGACAGCATCCGAATCGTCGACGGACGGCCGATTCGGGTGGGCAGCGAGCAGGTCACCTTCGCCATCGTGCTGGCCGTCGCCACGGCCTCGCTGGCTCTCGGCATCGTCGTCGCGTTCATCGCTTTGGTGATCCGCCACCGCCGGCGTCGGCGAAGGCTCCACTCGGCCACGAGCCATCACGCGAGTCCCTGAGTGGTCAGCTCCTCGGTGCTACCTCACGTCGTCGCGCACCCGCGAACGATCAGGCTCGGTAGGGCGGGACTCGGCGCCCTCTCGCCGGCGGAGGCCCATGTCGAGGAGCTGGTCCGTGCCTCGCCGGGCCTCGACGCCGGACAGCAACCGTCCCCCCGCCTCGAGACACACGCATGCGGCTATCCCCACGCCGATCGCGGCCATCAGGTCGGGCTGGGGTGGAACGTAGATCGCGAAGTAGTTTCGCAACGAGGGCACCGACAGCACGGCAACGAAACAACCAACCATGGTGGCCACGAGCATCACCTTCCAGAGCCTGAAAGGCCTTGCGAAGATCCCGAGAACCCACATCGCGACGATGAACAGCGTGATGATCGCGCCGGTCTGGGCTTGGCTCAGCGCAGTCGCCGCATCGGTGCCGTCGATGTCGTGCTTCAAGAGCCAGTACGTCATCAAGGTCGCACCGGCGGCAAGGACCCCGGCAGGTGCCGTGAAGCGCATGACCCTTCGGAGGAAACCGCTCCTGGCCCGTCTCGAGTTTGGCGCAAGTGCGAGGAAGAAAGCCGGTATTCCGATGGTGAGGGAGCTGATCACGGTCATATGCCGCGGGACGAACGGGAACTCGATGCTGGACAATCCCACGACCAAGGCGAGGCACACGGCGTAGACGGTCTTGGTCACGAACAGGTTCGCGACCCGCTCGACGTTGCCGATCACACGTCGGCCCTCGGCCACGACGGACGGGAACACCGCGAAGGAGTTGTCGAGCAGGACGAAGCGCGCGACCGCTCGGGCAGCCGGGCTGCCGCTACCCATCGCCACTCCAACCTCGGCATCCTTCAAGGCCAGGGTGTCATTCACCCCGTCGCCGGTCATCGCAACCTCGTGGCGGTGTGACTGCAACGCGTGCACCATCTCGCGCTTCTGTTGTGGGGTGACCCTGCCGAACACCGTTGAGCGCTCGAGTGCATCGGCCAGCTCGGCTTGGTCGGTGGGGAGGTTGCGGGCATCCACAGGCGCCTCGGACCCGTCGATGCCACAACGCTGCGCGACTGCTCCCACGGTCACGGCGTTGTCGCCTGATATCACCTTGATCTGCACGTTCTGGCGCTTGAAGTACTCGACCGTGTCCGGGGCATCGTCGCGAACCTTCTCCTCCAGCACGACCAGTGCGACGGCATCCAGCCTCTCGGGAAGGTCCTCGCCCGTGAGCCCTCCGGGCGCCTCGGCGAGCAGGAGCACGCGACGCCCTCGCTCGGCATGGTGGCGGACGAGGCTCTCGATACGTGAGGGCTCGGCCGTCTTGAGGCCGACGATGTCAGGGGCACCGAACACCCAAGTGCCCGCGTCATCCACAAAGGCCGTGGCACTCCACTTGCGCGCAGAGGAGAACGGCACGACTCCGGTCACCTCCCATGGCGGTGGCTGGTCGAACTCCTCCCCGACGGCAGCCATCGACGCGTTGGGGTTGGGGTCTGCTGCGGCCATCGCCGCAAGGACGGCTTCAACTTCGAAGCCGCGCTGACCAGGGTCACCCTGACCGGCGAGCGGCTCGACCGACGAGAGCACGAGCTTGCCCTCGGTGAGTGTGCCTGTCTTGTCGACGCAGAGAACGTCCACACGTGCCAATCCTTCGATGGCCGCCAGCTCCTGGGTCAGCACGTTCTTGTTGCCCAGACGCAGCACACCCAGCGCATAGGCCATGCTGGTCAGCAACACCAGCCCTTCGGGCACCATCGCGACACCACCGGCGACCGAGCGCTGGATTGCATCGGTGACGTTGTCCTCTCTACGGAACTGCGCGATGACCAAGAGGATCATCGTGGGACCGATGAGAAACGAGATCACCTTCAGGATCTTGTTGATGCCGTCATTGAGCTCGGATCGAACCCTCGAGAACCTCGACGCCTCCTCGTTGATGCCGTAGGCATAGGTGTCACGACCGACCTTGGTGGCTCGGAAGGCCCCCGACCCCGCGACCACGAAGCTGCCGGACAGCACCGGGTCGCCGACATCCTTGGTGACCGGGTCAGCTTCGCCGGTCAGCAGCGACTCGTCGATCTCGAGCCCGACAGCCTCGGTGATCGTGCCGTCGACAGTGGCCTGGTCCCCGAGCCCGAGCTCGATCAGGTCGTCAAGGACGAGCCCTTCTGGGGGGACGTCAAAGCTGGCACCGTCGCGGCGGACTGTCACCTTCGGTGCATTGGTCAGGGTCAGCCGGTCCAAGGTCCGCTTGGCTCTGCTCTCCTGCACCATGCCGATCAGCGCATTGGCCACCAACACGAACCCGAACAGCGCGTCCCGGTACTCCTTGACGATGAGGATCATCAACAGCAACGCTCCGAGAAGAGCGTTGAAGAGGGTGAAGATGTTCGCCCTCACGATCTCCACGTACGTTCGGCTGGTGGGGTTGGGGACGTCGTTGGTGAGCCCGCTGGCCACCCGTTCGGCAACCTCTCCGGGTGTCAGGCCGCGCGGGGGCGCGAGGTCGGTTCCACCCCCGGGTGCGTCCGGCATCAGATCGATGCGTCAGCGGGCGCGGCGCTCTAGCTGCTCGCGATTGGTGATGCGGTAGCGGCGATCGA
>JAHFUU010000167.1 GCA_023264915.1 Microthrixaceae bacterium
AGCGCAGCTCCCAGGCCATCGTGCCGGCCTTCCCCCTCCAGAGGCCGTCCTCGGCGAGGACGTCGCCCAGCACGAACCACCCGTCACCGCGATCTTCAGGCTCGAGCTCTCCGGGCCCGAACCGCTCGGTGCTCGGCGGCCCATCGGGAGGGAAGACGCTGATCCACCCCAGGCCGTGCCCCTGCCCGGAACCCGACGGTGAGGACACGGTCTCGTGATGGACCCATAGGCCGGCACCTGTGCTGGGATCGGTCAGAGTCGCGTACCAGACCTCGAGGCGGTCTGGCTGACCGTTCCAGCGCGGGTCAGCCGCCGAGGACCGAAGCTTCTGATGGTTCGCACTCCCGGACATGTCTTGACTATATTGGTTGAGCCAATGAGCCAACAAGCCAAAGTTGACCAGATTGCCGTCGACAGTGAGCCACCGCTCGCTGCGATCCGCCGCGAGCGGCTCGACGAGCAGATAGTCCGGGTCCTCGTCGATGCTGTGATCGAGGGTCGCTGGCCGGCGGGCACGACGCTCCCGCCCGAACGTGAGCTCGCTGACCAGCTCGAGGTCAACCGCACCTCGCTTCGCCAAGCGCTGGCGCGCCTAGAGCAGATGGGCCTGATCATCACCCGCCAGGGCAGCGGCAACGTGGTGCAGGATCCGGCGGCGCTGACCGCGCCCGAGGTCGTGAGGGCGATGATGCGCCAGCTCGGCTCCGACCTCTTCTCTGAGATCCTCGAGGTTCGCACGGGCCTCGGCAGCCTGATCGGTCGCCTCGCGGCCGAAAGAGCCGAGCCCCACGAGCTGGCATCGCTTCGCCAGGCACTCGACGGGCTCGGCAGAGCCGAGGTGCTCGCTGACCGCCAGCAAGCCGAGATGGCCTTCTTCATGATCCTGGTGGGCTCGACGCACAACAGGGTGCTCGCGGCGCTGGTCCGGTGGGTCGACGCCACCTACGGGCAGCTGCCGGATGAGTTCGCCGATGCCTTCGCCGACATCGACCAAGTGACGGCGGGGCTGCGCCGCATCACCGAGGCGGTGGCCAAGCGACGCCCGGCCGCTGCGAGCAGGGCTGTCGAGCAGTACTTCGACACCAGCGGTGCGCGCATCGTCCGTGCGGTCCAGTCGGCGTTCACCGACCAGACCTGATCCTCTTGGCGGCACCCACAACGTCGTCCCAGCGCATCCCGAGGAACGGTACGCGCCCTTCGGTCATCTCGGTGAGCTTGGCGGACATCGCGGCCTCGACCCTTTCGGCCAGCGCTGAAGGCTCCTCGCCGCGCTCGGGCACGATCGGGTCGAGAACTGCGGCGCGCATCTTCGCCGGCATCGGGAAGTACGGGAGCATCCCGGCAACCCCGAACGAGAGGCCCCACGGCACCGAGAGGCTGAGCGGCATCGTCTTGATCCGCATCAACGAGGGCAGACGCAGCTGCCTGGCCAACCTCTGACCGTCGGTGAACACGAACAGGGTCTCCCCTGCCCCCGACACGACCACGGGGATTATCCTCACGCCGGCTTCGATGGCCAGCGCTGCATACCCGATGCGACCCCCGAACACGATCTCGTTGCGGTGGGCGAACGACTTCCCCGCGTCGAGGTCCCCTCCGGGCATCACGATCACGTACCCCCCTTCCTCGAGCGCCTCCAGAGCAACCTCACGCCCCGCGGGCTTGAACCCGGCGGGCTCGAGGAGCCGGCCAACGCCAAGGGTCCACGCGGCCTGGTGGGTCAGGATCGTGACCGGCACGTCGATCCCTTCGGTGACGGCGCCAGCAAGAGCCGCGATCGTGAACGCATTGACGTCGAAGATCCCCCCGAAACCGTGGTTGGCGACGATCAGGGCCGGTGCCGGCGGCATCTGATCGGGTCCCACGTACTCCAGCCGGGTCCAGGCAGCGACCGCCCGTCCGACGCCGATGAAGAACTGCCGTATCAGCCTCCCCTGCTCCTCTATGGAGGCCGTTGCTTGTGCTGAGCTGTCAGTAGCTGTCATCGCCCACCTGTGGTCCGCTGCTTGGTTGCCGTGCCCTCCGCGAGGCAAGCAACCCTGGGGCAGAGCCCGCCCGGCTGCCCTCGAGCCTCGGCATGCAACAGTGTGGCATCCGAGGATCACCAACGCCCACAGCGCCGGGGGCTCGACCATCCCCAAACAACCCACGTGCCTCATCAGGCCGAGGCGGGAACCCCCGCCATTACGATCACCGCCTCGAGCATCCGCGGGGGCAGACCGGCCTGGCATGACCCCAACCGCCGGGAGAGCCGGCCGGTGCCACCAAGGAGATCACTATGGAACTGGACGGCAGGGTTGCGATGGTAACCGGGGCAGCGCGTGGCATCGGCGAGGCGATCGCTGATGCGCTCGCGGCGGCCGGTGCTGGGGTGGCAGCAGCCGATCTTGACGGCTCAGGTGCCGCCTCTGTCGCGGGCCGGCTCAGCCAGCGCCGGAGTGTGCCGGCTATGGGGATCAGCATGGATGTCAGCGACTCGACCAGCGTCCGCAATGCAGTCGCCAGCGTGACGGAGCGGCTCGGCGTGATCGACGTGCTCGTGAACAACGCGGGGATCGACGTCATCGAGCCGTTCATCGACAACGACGAGAGCACTTGGGACCGGCTGCTCGCGGTGAACCTGAAGGGTCCGATGATCTGTGCCCGCGCGGTGCTGGACGGGATGGTCGAGGCAGGCCGGGGATCGATCGTCAACATCGGGTCAGACGCGGGCCGTGTGGGCTCCTCTGGTGAGGTCGCCTACTCTGCGACCAAGGGTGGAGTCATCGCCTTCACCAAGGCATTGGCACGAGAGGTGGCGTCACGGGGCGTGAGAGTCAACTGCGTCTGCCCCGGCCCCACCGATACTGCGTTGATGGACCAGGTGGCCGAGGCCAGCCAGAAGCTCTATGACTCGTTGGTGCGCGCGATACCGATGAGACGCATCGGCGAACCAGATGATGTCGCCAAGGCAGTCGTGTTCCTCGCTTCTGACGGGGCCCGGTTCATCACGGGCCAGTCCCTTTCGGTCAGCGGTGGGTTGACGATGGCTTGATCACCGCCGGAAGCTGACTCAGATCGCGTGACCGTCGAGTCTTCCGGTTGCGGCAGCGGCTCATCCAGTGGGGCCGGTTCAGTCCCCTGCGGCCCAGGTCATTGCGTCGCCGAGCTCGTCCATCGCGAACACTCGAAGGTGTCCCGGCATGGTCCACCCGAAGGCTTTGGACAGGTGTGCGATCCAGTCGTGGCTCGTGACTATCGCGCACCGCTCCCACGCCTTGATCTCCCCCATGCCGAGCTTGGTGTCCTCCCATGCGGCGGCGGCCGAGTAGCCGGTGAAATCCGGGCCGAGCACATACACGAAGCGGACCTTCCCACGATCCTCGATGGTCGCTTGGATCGCGGGCTCCAGGACCGACTCGTAGTCCTCCTTTGTGACCTCACCTACAGCCTTGAAGGCGAGCACCCCGTCAGGAGCGCTCTCGATCGGCTCGATCATCGCTATCACCTCATGTCGTGGGACTCGGGCCGCTTGGTCAGATGGCCCAGGGGCGTCTGCGACGCAAGGCTACGCAATCGGCGACGCTCCTGTACCGATCAGCTTCGGGCCCCAGATGCCGCGATCGAGTCCGCGTACCGGTTGGCTACCTCGGCTCGCACGTCGACACCACTGACCGTCGACGCGCAGGCGACACCGCCGGCCATGGTGCCGGCGATGCCGTGGCCGGTCATCGTGCTCGCCCCTACCACGTACAGGCCTGGGATCGGTGTGTCGAACGAGGGGCGGAGTGCCAGCACCTGGTCGGGCTTGCACTTGATGCCATAGGAGGTGCCGCCGGTGGAGCGCACGTAGCGTTCATGGGTGATCGGGGTCGCAGTCTCCTCATAGACGATCGATGCTTCGAGCCCGGGAATCACCTTCGCGGCCGCGGCGACCGCCGCGTCCCTCAACTCCTTCTTCCGTTGGAGGTACTTCTCGTTGCGGCGGTAGCGCTCACCCGCCACCGGTCCCCCTTCGACGCCCCAGAACTCGTGGTCCCTCGGCGCGAGCGTCATGACCTGGAGGTTGGTCTGGCCCGGCCTGCAGAGCCGTTCGTTTGAGGGGTCCTTGAGGCTCGAGAGGGTGATGTAGACCATGGCCTGGTCGTCCAGGCGCCCCTCCTCGAGGGCCGCATAGGAACCCTCGATGTCGTCGGTCTCACAATAGAAGTGGTTGCCGTTGGAGAACCCCTCTGCTGCCAGATCGCGGTCGAGAACGAGGTAGACGACGAATATCGGCAGCGCCATCTCGAAGCCGTCCACGCGGTCTGCGTACTCGACGCCGAAGTGCTCGCGACCGACGAGATCGTTGACCGTGCGCTTGAGGTCCGCGTTCGAGATCACGAGCGGGGCACGGATCTCGTCAGGGACGCCCTTTTGGCGTTCGGGTGACGGCGCATGCAGCTCGACGCCCACGGCGCGGCCGTCTTCGATGATCACCTTCTGGACGCGTGTGCGGAGCACGATGTCGCCCCCGTTGCGCCGGATCACCTCGCACAGGTGATCAGCTATGACCTGCCCACCGCCTTTGGGGTAGTACGCACCCTTGAAGTAGTGCATCACGACCAGCGCGTGCATGATCAGGGACGCCTCGTCGGGGGGAAGCGCGTACACGCCGTGCTGTGCCGCCATGATCGTCCTGAGGCGTGGCGAGGGATCGAAGGGGGCGAGGAACTCGCCCAGGGTCGTGTTCATGTGCGCGAGGAAGACCTGTGGGGCTTTTCCACCCGTCAGCTCCGCGTCGATGTCACGCACGGTGTCGACGTATGCGTCGATGCAGTCGGTCTCGGCGGGGAAGGCGTCATGGAGCCTCTGGCGGAAGACCTCGACACCTTTGGGAACCGAGAACGTCATTCCGTCCGCGAAGTGGAAGTTGTCGTACCCGTCGGGGTCGAGCTCGTTCCATTCGAGCTCGATGCCGAGCGGATCCAGCATCGAGGGGAACGTGCCGCCAGGCTCGCAGTCACCGAGGTAGTGCACGCCCACGTCGAACTCGTAGCCTTCGTGCTCGAAGACGGTCGCGTTGCCTCCTGCGAGCGAATGCTGGTCGACGACTATGACTCGCTTGCCCATCTGAGACAGGTAGGCGGCGCAGGTGAGGCCACCTACCCCTGCGCCTATCACGATCACGTCGGCGCTCGTGAGATCGCCGTAGCTGGGCTGGGGTGCGCTGGGACCATCGATTCCGCTCATCTGCAAAGGCAAGCACGTCGGGCGTCTCTCAGGCAAGGGGCCGACTCACAGGCCCGCCTCACAGGCCCGCCTCACAGGCCCGGGTCACAGGCCCGCGAGATGACGCCTCCCGGGCGCCCGAGGATCCTCCGAGGAGGTGTCGGCGTGCCGATTCTGAAAGGATCGACCCGGTCGCCGCGGCGTCCGCCGACACTAGGAGCATCGATGCCAGACATCCGACATGACTGGACCAACGCCGAGATCGAGGCTGTCTATGACACACCCCTGCTCGATCTGGTCTACCGCGCCGCCGGGATGCACCGCCGCCACCACGACCCCTCGGTCATGCAGGTGAACCAGCTCATCTCGATCAAGACCGGTGGGTGCCCCGAGGATTGCGCCTACTGCTCGCAGTCGGTTCACAACGACAGCGGTGTCAAACCCCAACCACTCATGTCGACTGACGAGGTGGTGGCGATAGCCGAGCGCGCGCTCGCGAACGGGGCGTCGCGGGTCTGCCTCGGCGCAGCATGGCGCGACGTCAAGGACAACCAGCAGTTCGAGCGGGTCCTCGACATCGTCACCAACGTCACGGCGCTGGGAGTCGAGGTGTGCGCCACGCTCGGCATGCTCAGCCCCGAACAGGCCCACCGCCTGGACGAAGCGGGCTTGTACGCCTACAACCACAACCTCGACACGTCGGCTGAGTACTACGAGACGATCATCACGACCCGCAGCTACCAGGATCGCCTCGACACGATCCAGGCTCTGGCGGGAACCGACATCTCCTTGTGCTGCGGCGGGATCATCGGTTTGGGAGAGAGCCCCGCTGACCGCATCGCCCTTTTGCGCACCCTGGCGAACCTCGACCCGCACCCCGGCTCGGTGCCCGTCAACGTGCTGTCACGTGTCGAGGGCACACCCCTGGCAGACCAACCCGAGGTCCCCGTCGACGACGTCATCCGGATGATCGCCACAGCCCGCATCGTGATGCCCGATTCGATCGTTCGCCTTGCGGCAGGCCGGCACCTGCTGTCGGTGTCAGAGCAGGCGCTGTGCTTCCTGGCCGGGGCCTACTCGCTCTTCTCCAGTGACAACAACATCATGCTG
>JAHFUU010000168.1 GCA_023264915.1 Microthrixaceae bacterium
TTCGCCAGTGCTCCGAAGTGTCACCTCGCCCGGATGGCAGCGGAAGTGCCCTTGGTCCCGACAGGTCACGTTCGGATGGGCCCCCGTTCGGATGGGCCCCCGTTCGGATGGGCCTCCGGTCTCTCAGCGCCTTGGTGACGCGCGAGTTGGAATGGCCGGTCGCCGGCTCGCCAAGGGTCGTTCAAGGCCTGGGGCTACGGTGAGATGACCTGCTGGAGACGATCGGCTGACCACCGGTCTGCTGTCGGCACCTTCGGTGACTGGACCTCTGGACGACCCTGAGGCCACCGCGGGAAGGGTCCGTCTCACCGGCGTGGGCCCTGGCGTGTCTGAAGCGGTGTTAGTTTCCTCCGGCAACCCCGAGCTCCCGGACCGCCAAGTAGATCATCCAGTGGACAACAGCGGCAGCTGGCAAGCGTTGCATCAGCCCGGTGCGAGAGGCACGACGATCCGAGTCAACCGGCCTGGATCGTTGCGACGGGCTGTCAAGGGGTATCGAGGAGGAAGTCATGGGCCGAACCATGACCAGGTCATACCGCAAGGGCACGGTCGCCGATGAGGGCTTCGCCGTCTCGAAGGTATCTGAGCAGCTCGGTCAGGCCGACACGATCGTGTGGGTCGACCTGTGCAACCCCGATCCGGACCAGCTGCACGAGCTGGCTGCCGAGCTGGGGTTGCACGAGCTGGCCGTCGAGGACGCTCTCGGTCCCCACCAGAGACCCAAGCTCGACCGCTACTCGACACACCTGTTCCTGTCCACCCACGCAGTGCGCGTCGACACCGGTCAGGGCAAGCTCGTCGAGATCGAGATAGACGCCTTCATCAGCCCGCAATGGCTCATCACCGTGCGGGAGGATGACGCCTTCTCGATGCAGGCAGTGGTGCAGCGTTGGGATCGATCGCCCGACCTCGTCGCCGACGGTGTGGGGTTCTTGCTCTACGGGCTGCTCGACGTCGTCGTGGACAGCTACTTCGACGCCGTGCAGGTCTTCGACGACTACTTCGACGAGATCAGCGAGGAGATCTTCTCCGAGCACCCCCTCGAACCTGGGCAGCAGAGGCACTGGTTCAACATGCGCCGAGCCCTCGTACGGTTCCACCGCCTCGCCGTGCCCATGCGCGAAGCGGTCAGCAGCCTCATGCGACGCGAGCAGTCAGCGGTTGCCGAGAACCTGTATCCCTACTTCCAAGACGTCTATGACCACATCCTGAGAATCAGCGAGTCCTCTGACTCGCTGCGGGATCTCGTGTCCACGATCGTCGAGACCAACCTCAGCGTTCGCGACTACCGCGAGAACCTGATCGTCAAGAAGGTCAGCAGCTGGGCTGCGATCATCGCCGTGCCCGCTCTCATCACCGGCTACTTCGGAATGAACGTCCCGTTCCCGGGCACCCAGGAGCCCTGGGGCGCCGTTGTGTCAGGGCTGCTCGTGATCGGCGCGCCGATCGGCCTGTACGTCCTGTTCCGTCGCCGCAACTGGCTCTGACGGCTCAGTTCGCGAACCGGCGGCCGGTCGGGTGCGCCTGCTGACCGCCCAGCATCGAGAGCTGAGACTGCACGGGCCAGCCGTTGGGGCCGGGCTCACGGTGGGGCTCACCCCAGGGTCAGGACGTTCCTCCTGCCGAGCGTGACGCCTCGAAGGCAGCTACGACCGAGGACGGGATCCGACCCTTCGGTGAGATCTCCAGCCCGTTTGCCTGCGCCCAGGCCCGCATCTGTGCAGGAGTCGGCGGTGCCGGCGAGAGTGGACCTGCGGTGGGGAGCAGGTCGAAGAGTTGATCGGACACCTGGTGGTCGAGATGGTGGGCGAGTGCTGCGCCCAGGAACCGGTAGGTCCACTCCTGGGCCAGGAGTCTCGTCTCGCAGAACATCACGGGAACGTTCGGGAAGCGGACATGTGCCTCGCCCAGGCTCTCGGCGATGACCGCTGGCCGCACTCGAGTGAGCTTGAAGATCGACGAGTAGCGATCCTCGACCACCAGCGCAGCCGACGGGAGCTCGGCCAGAGCAGCGAGAAGGTACCTGAGCTTGCCGCTGGTGATGGTCGAGACAAGGTCGGTGAGGCTCTTGCGCTCGACGGAGGCCACGACCGCCCCGTCGTGAGAGACGGCGTAATCACCAGCGGTCAGTGGTTGACGGCGTGTCGTGGCTTGCTGCGCGCTGAACTTCCACGGGTACTGCTCATAGGTGTCTATGAGGATCTCCAGCACCTGTCCCGCCGCACGCTGGTTCGGCACAGACACGTTGGGTCGCGCCTGGCGGGCGGTGCGCGCCGTCTGCCAGAAGATCACATCTCGTCCACGGGCCTTTCCAAAGACGAACTGCGACCGGCTGTGGCGGCCTCTATCGAGGACGAGGTCGATGGCAGCTCCGCGCTTCACGCATGACAGGACCGGAACTCGCTCCACCACGTCGGGTTCACGGGGCCAGTCAGTCGAGGGGTGGCAGTAGACCTTGGCTGTCTTGGGCCAGACGTCGCGCACCTTCAAGACGATCCCGTCCTCGGTCAGCGGCAGGCGCACCAGGTACGGCAGCGTCGAGTCCGCATCGGGGTTCCGGGCGATCACGAAGTCCTCCAAGGCCTCCATTGTGGCGTGAGGATGGGCGCAGGACTGAACACCGGGTCCGGGCACCGGTCCGGGCACCGGCGGTACCTGGCACTGGGCCTGTGCGCTGCGTGAGCTGTGGGGACCGCTGGTTGTAACGTTGTCGCGGTGGCATCGCGGGCGGAGCGATACGTGAACGGTGAGTGCCAGGCCGTGTGGGCCGAGCTGGCATCTGTCACGGCTGACCGCCTTGCCGAGCCCGAGCTCGCAGATGCCCACAGGGTCGCCGAGCTGACGATGGAGAGGGTCGCCGCGAACATAGCGACCCTGGTGGTGCGCCTGACGGTGATGGGATACCGGTTCGGCGCCTGCTACTCGAGCAACGTCCGCCGCCAATCGATCGAGGACCTCGGCCTGCGGGACTCGATGGCAGCAGCGGGGCGTGACACCACCTGGATCGACAGAGGTGACCTTGAAGAGAGGGTCATGGGATGGGCCGGGCCGCGTGAGGACATCGACAAGCTGATCGCGCGGGTCGAAGATGTGGTCGGTCCGCTCCCACTGGCGCTCAGGGCTCTGGTGAGAAGCGTCGACACCGTCGACCTCTCCGGGTCGTTCCCATCCTGGGATCCGTCGGCCTTCAACTTCGACACCGACCCCGAGTGGCCCACCTTCGGCGTGGTGAGCGACGCGCTCAGCCTGACGCCGGTGGAGACCGTCGAGGAGTACGTGAACCCAGCGACCGACGAGATCCGTCGCGATTTCCTCGACGGCAAGACCTTCGGCCTCACCCTCAAGCCTGATCACCGGCTCATGGCCAACTTCGCTGGCGGCCACGTCACGATCGCTGTGCCTTCGGGCAGCATCGATCCAGTCCTCGATGGCGTGTACGGGCGCCCCGGCATCCGCCTCACCGACTACCTGCGCGTCGTCTTCAGCTGGGGTGGGTTCCCGGGATTCGAGTTCGCCCCGAGTGTTCCCCCGGAGCTGGACGCACTCCGCAACGGGCTCCTGGAGATCTGACCGGCAATCGAGCAGGACTCCGCCCGTTGTCATAACGTGGTGCTGGCGACACGCACCGCGCGTGCCCTCGGGGGGCCGTGGCGGACCCACGACCGGACCCAGACAAGACCCGGACCAACAAGGGGGACGACGAACCATGACCAACACGAGGACAGCGCCGGACAACACGACTTGCACCATCTCCGAGGGCCTCACCCTCACGACCGAACGGGGCCTCACCACCGTCGCCGACGATGTCGTGGCCAAGCTGGCCGGCCACGCATGCCGCGAGGTCGAGGGTGTCGCGAAGATGGGCACCTCCTTCCGGCGGTTGATCGGCCGGGCACGGCTCAACGAATCTCTCGCCCAGGGCGTGAACGTGGAGGTGGGCAAGAAGGAGTGTGCTGTCGACCTGGTGATCGTGGTCCGCTACGGGCAGTCGATCCCCGAGCTTGCAAACGAGGTGCGCAACAACGTGATCAGCCGCATCGAGTCGATGACCGGGCTCTTGGTCAAAGAGGTCAACCTCGAGATCGACGATGTCGAGTTCGCCGAAGAGGTGGCCAGCTCGCGCGTCGAGTGACCGAACCCATCCAGCTGCCGGTGTCTACGCGACGCATCGTGCTCATCGGGTTGGGGTTGATCGCGGCGACCGCGATCGGAGTCCTGGCCGCGCAGCTCCTGGCGCTCGGGCTCGGTTGGGACCCTCCGGTCACCCCCAGCAGCGTGGCCACAGCCACCGAACAGGTTCGGTCCGCGCGCCAGCCCGGTTCAGCGATGCTGGTCGGCCTGGGTCTGGTACTGGCGGCTCTGGCGCTGGCGGCCCTGTGGCTGACTGACCTCGTCGCGCCCAGGCGCAGGTCCGTCACGATGCGCAAGCGCGGCGGCGTGACACGGGTTGACCGGCCCTCCCTGGAAGCATCCCTGGAGCGAGAGCTCAACCATGTCGACGGTCGCACGAGCGTGGATGTGTCGGTGACCCGAAGGGGTCGGGCTCGCGTGGTCGTCCACACGGCTGACCCGACACGAACCGGACCTGTCCATGAGGTGACCGAGCGGTTGGCCCAGCTCGTCTCGGATCGCCATCTGCCGGTCACGGTCAAGCGTGTCGCTGTGGCTCCCGCCACGGGCAAGGCCAGGCGCAAGAGGGTGGCTTGAGGATGCGACTCGTCGCTCGCACGACCCAAGCCGCTGCGATCGTCGCGGTCGGGCTGCTCGGAGCGGTGTTCATCGCTGAGGCCACAGGTGCAATCGGCGAGGGATGGCGGAACAGCGCGGCGGATGCCGTCAAGGGCGTCGGCTTGCCATCGGCTGCCCCGTGGATCCTCGCCCCGGTCGGTCTGATGCTGGGTCTGGCCGCGCTGACCCTCGCCGTGGTCCAGTTCGCACCTCCGAGGAAAGGAGCCCGCCTGATGCTGCCCGTCCATGACTTCGACGATGGCTCGACCGTGCTAGCCGGGCGAGCACTGATCCATGTGGTGGACAAGCGGCTCGCCGGGATCGAAGGGGTCCTGGGTGTGGACGCCAGAGTCACGCACAAGCGCGTCGACATCGAGCTGCGTGTCGATGATCGAGCCGACCTCGAGCTCGTCGACACGCAGGCTCGCCTGCTCCTCGACCACGGATTCTGGATCGACCTCGGGGTCGCCGACCTGGCCGTCGACCTCACCGTGGTCCACCACCCGCGGCCTCCGCTAGTGCGCTAGACGGCAGTCACGATCCGGTTGGCAAGCTCGGCAGCGCCACCCTCGAGATCGTCACGGCGGATCGTCATGCCACCGATGACCTGGCCGCCGTGGGCCTCGACCGTCTTGGTGAGCTTCTCGAGGGTCTTGCCGGGATTCACGGCGAAGGTGCAGTAGACGGCGCACCGCTTACCCCCGAGCTGGGGGAGGAGCTGCTTGAAGCGCTTGTGCCGTCCTGGCTTCTGGCCCACCACGAGCAGGCCGTCGGTCCAGGACCCGATCACGACCAGGTCGGCTTCGGTGACCGCCTTCTCGTTCAGCTCGGACACCTTGAACAGGTTCGAACCGATGCCCGCACGGTACAGCTCGTCAGCGAGGTAGTTCGCTGCCTGGCGGGTGTTGCCCGTCAAGCTGTCATAGACGATCACGGCCTGCATAGGCCTTTGGTTATACCAGGGCGATGGGGCCGTGGCGAGACGGAGCCGCTGGCGGTCCCGCGAATGCGGTGTGACGGGTTCATGTTTGGCGTGTCCTGGCCGACGAGTAGAACATGGCCGGCGACGAGAGGGAGCCCATGTCCGAACCCGGTGGGAGCAGAGGTGAGATCGGAGACAGGATCGATGCCCTCGGGGAGATCGACCTCGAGGTGATCGAGCGGGCAGTCCTCAACGAGTCACCCGACGGTCGGGCCATCCAGGCAGGCTTCATAGAGAACTTCGGCTCGTTCATGGTTGATGTTGTACGGCCGATCCTCGTCAAGATGGCCGCTGACGGGGGGCAGCCGCAGCTTCTGGTCAACGGGCTGGCCGAGTTGATGCGGTCCGTCGCGGACAACATCGAGTTCCCGCTGGACCACCCACGGTCGGGTTACCCGCCTCAGATGCCCGGAGTCACCTGAGACAAGCGATCTCCGAGATGTGACGGCCCCTTACCGCTGCGTCTCACGAAGTACGGCCGCCAGGCCGGGGAGGGAGAGATGAGATGGAGCGATGGAGTTTCCT
>JAHFUU010000169.1 GCA_023264915.1 Microthrixaceae bacterium
CGCCGCCCGACAACGTGACTTGACAGACTCGGATCCGACAGGAGGACGAGGCCGTGGTCCCTGACAGAGTCGACCCCGAGCAGAACCCGTCCCGTTCAACGCTTTCGCCCGGCGACCAGGTGTGCTCCGCGCCACTCGACGGCTTGCGGGTGCGGCTTCGGCCAATCCACCCCCAGGACTACCCGGCACTCTTCAAGATCGAGACGGGCCTGTTTCTCGGTTCGCGGTGGCGCCACCGCGGGACAACGCCCAGTTACGAGCGATTTGTTGCGGCTCTGTTCGAGGGTGTACTTGCGCAGTTCGTTGTCGTTTCAAAGGCTTCGTCGATCCCGCGAGGCTACGTCACCCTGTACAACGCCAACCTGGCGGCGGGCTGGGCTTATGTCGCGGCGACCAAGTTCGACGACCACGATCACACAGGTGAAGTACTTCACGGGGCGGCACTGATGTTGGACTACGCCTTCGAGGGGTGGCCATTCCACAAGCTCTACGCCGAGGTATCGAGCTCTACGATTGGCGCCTTCCGGTCAATGATCGGGCGTGTGTTCGTTGAGGAGGGCTGCCTGACTGACCATGAGTACGGGGCTGGCCGTCGATGGGACTTACATGTATTGGCCGTCAGTCGGGCTCGCTGGTCTCAGTGGCGACCGATAGTGATCGGGCATGTCAAGGGTGAGCGATACCGACAGCTGGGTGATCGGATCCTCCCGTCGAAGGAGTGGTTTCCTCATGCGCCAACTGACTGAAGCTGAGTTCTGCGGATCGCTCGACCGTGAGTTCGAGGACATTCGGCCTCCGGGCTCGTTCAGACCAGACAGTCGTCTGGTTGATGATCTTCAACTCGGCTCGCTTGACCTGCTTCGTCTGGTGATCTTCGTGGAGTCCCTTGCCCCCATCGAGCTTCCCGAGCAGTTGGACCCTGCGGATGCGACGGTCCGTGACATGTACCATTACTACGTGACCTTGGCCCCGGGGGTGCCGGATGGCTGAGATCTCGATGGGCTTGTCAGCTGCGGGGATCCCTATCGGTTTGCGTTGGCCACTCGTCGAGCAGACCATCGGAGCCGTCGAGGGCGATCCACATCTTGAACTCGCGCATCAGACCCGCTCGCGTAGTTAGCCGTCGCCGGGGATGCCGGGGATGCCGGGGATGCCGGTGCTGAGGCTGGCTGCCTGGGCGGAGTGGCCGGCGCGGGCGAGCGCGGCTGACAGCGCCTCGCGCAACATGTCGTCACCGGGCTCGTGGCCGTCGCCTGATGCGCTTGCCCTGTCAGCCGCGAGGCGCGCATCGACGAGGTCCTCGCTCAACAGCCGTGAGGTCACGTCGCACCACCTCGCGTGGAGGCGGGCCCTCTCGGCGAGGACCGCTTCCTCGTAGGCGAGTTGGCGCGAGCAGAAGTCGGACCGGTAGAGGTCGAACGCGGCCACCTGGTCGTCAGTCGTGCCCTTGGAGAGATCCCAGAACATCCAGGAGTCGATGGCCCATGCTGATCCCGGCACGAGAGCGATTCCGTCGCTGCTCCTGACGATCAGCTCGTCAGATGGCAGGTCCAGCGCCTTGCGGAGGCGGTGCAGGGTCACGTTCAGCCGGTTGCGCCCCGTGTCCATCGAGATGTCGGGCCACAACAGGTCAGCGAGACGGTCGACGGTGACCGGCTGGCGCTGCGCCACGAGCACTGCGAGAAGGCGAGCACCCGCGCCGGGCAGCTTGCAGCGAGTGGAGTGCCTTCTCACATCGAGGTCCGGGGAGAGGGCTCCGATGACGTTGGTCAGACCAGCCAGCGCCAGACCAGCCAGCGCGTCGGGGAGATCTTCGGGGTCCTGCTGGTTGGCGCTCGCGGCACGGCTCGACCGGCCCGCGGCGGTTGCCGGATCCTGCCTCGCCTCCGGCGCCCCTTGCACTCCCGCGAGTTGGGAGGGGGCGTCGATGCCCGCATTCTGGGGGACGGTAGCGGGCGCATCGGTTGAGCCAGGTGCAAGGGTGGATCCCGCCGGGCCTGCTTCCAGAGCCCCGGGCCGTTCGGTGCCGGGCCCCGAGTCGCCCTCTCGCCGGTCAGCATCGGCCGGATCGTCGACGTCGCCGGCCACCCGGTCACCGTCGTGGATCGAAGTTGACGAGGATGCTTCGCTTGCCGCAGTCGGCGCCGGCTCGCGCACGCCAGTTCTGTGCGAAGCGGTCCCGTCATGTGGTGAGACCGTGGCGTCCCCGGTTTCGCCAGGCCCGAACGACCCGGCGGGCAGCGCCTGGACGGTCGTGAGGGCGGCGACCTGTTGATGCTCGAGGGCAGTGCCGGCAACCTGCGCCAGCAACAGCAGCGTGCTGTGGTCCTCGAGGTCGAACCCCTTTGCACGCCGCGCGGGGCGGGCTGCGCCAGGGTCACCCCGGTCGCTTGCCGGCTCCTCTGATCTCCGCCCGGCCACCACGACTGCGGTCACCTCTCCATTGGTGATCACGGGCACGGACAGCAGAGCGATCCGGCCGTCCTCGAATGGCAGCAGCGGCTCGCCTGACACGTTCCCTGATTCGGGATGGGCGATCTCAGCCGAGCGGCCCGCGATGCCCTCACCGACGGCCACCACCGCGGGTGTGACGTCACCGCTGGCTGCGACCGGTACGAGCATCGCACCGAACGCGCGGGGATCTGACCGGTCAAGCACCGACACGATTGCGAAGTCTGCGTCTGTGGTCCACGCAGCTTCCTCGGCGACGGTTGCGGCAACCGCTCCCCGGGGCCCCGCAGCAGTGATGCGCCTGGCAACGAGGAAGACGCTTTGGAGTTGCTCGGCGTGCCGGTCACCGGCCGCGGACAGGTCCCTGTCCCCGGACCGGACGAGGTTGACCATGCGGTTGGAAAGGGCCGCTTCGACAGCCAGCATCGCAACCATCAGTGCCGCCAGGGCCCACCAGTTCGGCCCAGGGTGGTCTCCGGGGAGCGGTTCTGTGCCGAGGGCGTCGAGGTCGGCGAGGAACTGGGACCGGAGGGCCTGCACCCGGGAGTTGTAGGAATCCAGCTCTCGCCGCGCGGTCTCATAGGGGGCCAGATCCTCGATGGTGGCGCCGCTCGAGCGGAACCGGTCGAGCTGGACCGCCTCCAGGGCCCCGAGCGTGGCGATCACCGCGGGCGACGGTTCATAGCCGTTGGCTCGCAGCTCGCCGAGCATCGCGGCCCCTCGCCGATCCGATGAGTCCAGCTCGGCGAGGACCGCGGGGCGGCCCCGCGCCCTCAGCTCTGAGATCTCGCTCTCGGCCCCACGCAGCCACTCGGGAATGCCCTGGGCGCCGACGGGCGACAGGGCTGCAACGGCCCGTGCCTGTTCCTCGACGAGTGCTGCGGCGTCATAGGCGTTCACGGCCACAGCGAACTGGTGCCCGTCGCGAAGGACGCGCTGGCGGCTGTCGCCCACAGCCTCCTTGGGTGGTGCAGCGACGATGGCAGCTGCAAGCGAGGCCCCGGCGACGAGCACCAGGATCATCAGCACCGAGAGCCGCCGCGCCGACCGCTGTCGCTTCACCGGCACCTCCTCTCGTCTGAGCCCAGTGGTTGAGCGTCGCCCCTTCTCATCGGCGCCCGGTGCGGAGCCATGAGCCAGCGGCGGTCGGCCTTGGCTGCACCACTGCCGCCGTGACCGAGACGCGAACCGCCATCAGGGTCGCAACCTCCCGCTCCGGGCAGCCCTGGCAGGTCGCGCCTGCCAGCACCCCCGAGAGATCAGCGCCATGGTTGGCGGCAACGTCCTCTCGCCTCGATCCAGGTGGTGCCGTCGGGCATGCCACCACCTGTGACCAGGGAGGTTTCCTGTAATTGGGCCAGCCGACGTTGGGCGGTCCGCCAAGAGCCAGGGCCTGGTAATCGCCCCGAAAGGGCCGGGTAACGGACCAGATGTTGACTCCCGCCAAGACCAACCTCCCCAGAAGGAGCCAGCCATGAAGACTCTCCGCCCCATCTCGAAGGCCCGGATCTCGAAGGCCCGGATCTCGCCACAGCGGCTCAGATCCCAGTCCTGTCTTTGGGGTAGCCCCCGACGCCCCAGTCGTGCTCGGGGCGGCTGGCGGGCGGGCGGGCTGGCGCTTGCCGGCGTGGCAGCGCTCGGGGCGGCAGGTTGCACCGTCCCTGTCCCACCTGGCGGTGGTTCCACGACCACGTCGTCGACGACCACCGTCACGGCTCCGCCCCCGACGACCACCGGGGGCCGGTACGACATCGGTGCCCCGCGCATGACGGACCTGTGGCTTGACCCCTCTGGGGGCGACGATTCCAACACCGGTTCGGATCGGTCCCACTCGATCCGAACCCTTGACGCCGCATGGCAACGCATCCCTGCATCGGCTCCGAGTGCTGCACAGGGTGGAACCCGGATCCAGGTCCTTCCAGGCACGGTTCCCTTCGACTCGATCCGGAACAACTGGTTCGAGGGTCGGCACGGGTCAGCGGACGCACCCATCATCTTCCAGGCGGCGGACGGGCCTGGAACGGCCACCTTGGATGGGGGGATGAACATCTTCGACGTCAGCTACCTGTACCTGATCGATCTCAGCTTCCCCGCAGGCGGGGGTCATCCGGCGGCAACTGACACCGTGGTGCATGTCGAGCGCGGTGATCACATCCTGATCCGGCGCAGCACGCTCACTGGGGACAGGGGCGAGGCTGCCGGCATGAAGGAGAGCCTGAAGGTGAACCAGTCACGCAATATCTACGTCGAGGACTCCGACATCTCTGGCGGTTGGGACAACCCCCTCGACTGGGTGGGTGTTCAGTACGGCCACATCGTCGCCAACCGCGTCCACCATGGCGGCGACTGGTGCGCGTACGTCAAGGGCGGCTCTGCGCACGTCAGGGTCGAGGCAAACGAGCTGTCTGACTGCGGCACAGGCGGCTTCACCGCCGGGCAGGGAACGGGGTTCGAGTACATGCAAGCACCGTGGCTGCACTATGAGGCCTACGGCGTCGAGTTCGTCAACAACGTCGTGCACGACGTGGAGGGAGCGGCGTTCGGAACCAACGGTGGCTACAACATCTTGTTCGCCTACAACACGGCCTACCGGGTGGGGGCACGCAGCCACGTGATCGAGGTGGCCCACGGCGGGCATGGCTGCGACGGCGAGATCGCCCTGTGCTCTGAGCACAACCGACAGGGTGGGTGGGGACCCGACGGTGCCGGCGAAGAGCAGCCGGTCGTTCCGTCAAGGCACGTTGCCATCTACAACAACCTCTTCTTGAACCCGGCCGGGACCCAGAGCCAGTGGCAGCACTTCTTCGTGGATGGCCCGAACCCGGTGCCGCCGGGTTGGAACCTGACCGGGCCCTCACGGGTCGACGAGGATCTGCGGATCAGGGGCAACGTCATATGGAACGGTCCCGCCGATCTGCCCCTCGGCGTCGAGGACTCCGAGGCGTGCACCAGCGCGAACCCGACCTGCAACGTCGACCAGCTGCGTCGCGACAACGCCATCAACACCGTCGAGCCCAGGCTCGTCGACCCTGCCAGAGGCGACTTCCGGCTCGCGGCACCGATCGTCGCACCGACTGCCACGGTGCCACCGGTTGACTGGTCCGACGCCCCGACCCGTCCCGACGTCCGCTCGATGCCCTACACATGGAGCGACGCCGTGAACCACACCCGCGATGGAGCACCTCGAAACCTCCCGGGGGCTCCTGGTGCGTACTGACTGAAGGCTCTCCGAGCCTGGCACCGAGCGTGCTCGCCGCTTCACCACGCGGCGAGCACGCATCGCGCCCCGGTGAGGCCAGCGATGCGTGCGTGCGTGCGGCTCGCCGTCTAGGAACCAGGCTCGCCGGCCAGCTGTTCGTCCAGCCAACCGGTGATCGCCTCGAGCACCTCGTCCCGTTCGGGCTCGTTGAGGCACTCGTGGCGCAACCCGTCATGAACCATCCGAGTGGTGTTGGGATTGGCCTCGAAGGGCTCGCTCGCCGAGAGCCTGACCAGCTTGTCGTCACTGCCGTGCAGCACATAGGTGGGCACGCGCACCCTGTGAAGCGAGCCGGTGGTCGCCTCCATGGTCTTGAAGATCTCGTTTCCCATGCGAACCGTCGTCGTCTTGACCCTCAACGGGTCATCCCTGTAGCGCTCGCCGACCTCGGGGTCTCGTGACAGCAGCCCACCGTCGAAGTCGCTCTTGAGGGCGACCTTGGGCAGGACCGAGGACAGGAGCGATGCGGCGGTCCTCTGCCAGCCGGGCACCTGTGCCGAAAGAGCCGGAGCGCTC
>JAHFUU010000170.1 GCA_023264915.1 Microthrixaceae bacterium
AGGAACCGACCCCCCACAAGCCAAGCCTGTCCAGCGGACCGAAGCCGGTTCGCGGTACCTGCGCCTGTGGGCCACGGCTCTCGGCGCGGCTGGTGCTTTGATCGCGGCCCTGTGCCTGGTAGGATGGCTGACCGGCGTCGAAGCGCTGACGACGTTCGGGGTGTCCCGTCACGCGATGGGCCCCCTGACGGCGACACTGCTGTTGCTGATCGGGTTGGGGGTGCTCACCTGGTCTCGCGCCCCGGCCAGCGCGACAGGACGGGTCACGACGGTGGTCGCGGCGGCAGTGGCCACGGCTGTGGCCTTGGCCGTGCTGATGTTCCAGCTCACGGGCGCGCCGGGATGGGTCGGCGGGCTGACTGATTGGCCACTTGGTGGGGCGCTGGCGCGCTCGTCGTCTCTTCGACCATCCCTGCCGTCGACGCAGTCGATGCTGGCCTTGATGCTGATGGGGATCTCGTTGCTGGTTGCCCTGACAGGCGACGCCACGCGCCGGCGGTCGGGCATCGCCGGTTTCATCGCTGTCGCGGGCGTGTCAGTGGGTTCCCAAGCGCTGCTCGGCCACGTGTTCGGGGTGGGCGAGCTCGTCCAGGTCGACTCCGAGATGTCCACGGGCATCTCCCTGCCAACGGCGACAGCAGTGGTTCTCATCGGGACCGCGCTGTTGATCCTGGTCGTCGGCTCGCTGCTCGACGAGCTCCGGGGGGATCCCGCTGCGTGGCGGGTGACCGTGCGGCTGCTGCCCGCGGCGCTGATCATCCCGTTGCTGCGGGTGGCGTTGGTGCAGCGGACCTTCGCCGCCGGCGGCACGATGATCCTCCTCGGAACCGCGGGCGCCGCGCTCGTCGTCGCGGTGCTGGTGGCGCTGGTCTGGGCGACGAGCCTCGACGTGCACCGCATCTACCGCCAGCAGGCCGAGCTCATCGAGGCCCTGCCGGTGGCGGCGGTGATCGACCAGGGCGGGGTCATCGTGCACGCCAACCGGTCAGCTCACGAGATGCTCGCCGGCCGGGGCCTGGCTGGTCCCGCTGACATCGAGACGGGCAGCCGGGATACGCCCGCCGCCCCGGGCCAGAGCGCACCGGCTGCGGCCCGGACCACAGGTCGTCCCAGCCTGGCCAGCTTGTTGCGCATCGACAGGGCGACGCTGGATGACCTGCGCGGGGCTGCGCTCGGCCGTGCGGGGATCACCGCCGAGGTGATCTGCCCCGACAGCTCCGGCGCCGAGGCGACCTTTGAGATCTCCGCGCAGCGCATCCGCTGGGACGAGAGGCCGGCAACTCTCCTCGTGCTCATCGACAGGACCGAGCAGAAGCGCTCTGAGATCGCCCTGCGAGATGCATGGGCAGCGGCCAACCAGGCCAACGCCGCCAAGAGCGAGTTCCTGTCGCGGATGAGCCACGAGCTGCGCACACCGCTGAACGCCGTGCTGGGGTTCGCTCAGCTCATGAACGCGGGATCGCCGACCGAGGAGGACCGCGAATCGATCGAGTCGATCCTCAAGGCCGGCAGGCACCTGTTGCAGCTCATCAACGAGGTCCTGGAGCTTTCCCGGATCGAGTCCGACCGTATCAACCTCTCGCCTGAGCCTGTGCGCATCGGTGACCTGATCGGCCAGGCGCTGGAGATCATGGCGCCGCTGGCAGAGGCGGCGTCGGTGGACATGACCTGTGGCAGGGCGGGTTGCCCGGGCTGTGGCCGTTATGTCCTCGCTGACCGCCAGCGCACGCTTCAGGTCCTGCTGAACCTCTTATCGAACGCCGTCAAGTACAACACCGCCAACGGCAGCGTCTCGGTCCGGTGCCACCAGGAGCAGGGATCTGACGCGATCCGGGTGTCGGTAACCGACACGGGCCCAGGCCTGGCACCGGACCAGATCGCCAAGCTGTTCGACCCCTTCGAGCGGCTGGGCCGCGAGCATGGCCCGGTCGAGGGCACCGGGATCGGCCTGGCCGTGGCCAGGCGCCTCGTCGAAGCCATGGGTGGGCACATCGGCGTGACGAGCAACCTGGGCCAGGGCTCGACGTTCTGGTGCGAGCTGCCCCTGGCCGAGGGACCCATCGAGCGCTTCGTGCGGCTCAACGGCGAGAACGGCGAAGCCCTCAAGCCCGCAGCTGAGCTCGCGACCCCCAGCGACGACAAGCCGGATCTTGAACCGGTGCACATCCTGCACATCGAGGACAACCTCGACAACCTGCGCCTGATCGAGAGGGTGCTCAGGCTGTACCGCCGACCGATCGAGCTGCTGTCCGCCATGCAGGGGCGCCTCGGCACCGAGCTCGCGCGCGAGCACCACCCCGACCTGATCCTGTTGGACCTGCACCTGCCCGACATCAGCGGTGACTCTGTGCTGGCCCAGCTGATGGAGGACCCCGACACAGCGACGATCCCCGTGGTGATCATCTCAGCCGATGCCTCCCCGAACCACATCAACCGGTTGCTCAACGCCGGGGCCGCGGCCTACCTGACCAAGCCGATCGAGTTCACCGACCTGACCCAACAGCTCGAGCGTCTCCTGCCACCCCCGACACCCAGGGACATCGGGCCCGGCCGATGGCCGGTCCCCGGTCAGTAGCCGCGAACCTCACCGGTCACGAACCCTCCGGTCACGAACCTCGCGAGCCACGACTACCGGTTTCCACGAACCACGGGTCACGAGGCCTCGACAGGGTGGGCCCAGGTTCATCTCCCGGGCGCGCGGGGCGCGCTTCAGTTTGAGCTCGTGCACCTCGCGGCCCTGACCGTCGACACCTTGGGCCGACTCACGAGCTGGTCGCTGAACCCGGGCTGGCTCTTGCGCTCTCAGTCGATCGGGATCTCGGCGACCACCTCGGCCAGGCCCACCTCGTGTGCCCGGCGGTGGTGGCGCATGCGCTCGGTGAGCATCGTCACCATCCAGCCGAAGCTCACGACGGCACCTGCCAGCATGCCGAGCTCGACCCGAGATATGAGATCGGTGCCGACGGCTGTCACCACCGTGAAGGCCACGATCGACGCAAGCCACCCGAGGGCCATCTGGCTGTGGCCGTTGAGGGCGACCAGTGCCTGGTCCACACAGATCGCTGCCATCACCAGGATGCTGGCCGCGGTGAGCAGCGCCAGGTCACGCCCCGACAGCGTCCTTCCCGGGAACAAGAACCCGACGACTGCCGGCCCGAGCAGGCCGAGGGAAACCGTCGCGACGGCACCGAGCGCCAGGATCGCGCCGACCAGGCGGCGAAGGCCGGCGCTGAACTCCGCGAACGCGCCCTCAGATGCCAGCCGCGAGAGCTTGGGAAGCAGCGACGCGAGAACCGCCTGGAACAAGAACAGGGGGATGCGCGCGAGCAACAAGCCGTCGAGGAACTGGCCCGCGGCCGGGTCGTTCTCGGGCGCGAGCAGCTTCACGGCGATCACCCCGCCCTGGAGGAGGAACGACAGCGACACCGTGCCGAGCAGCAGCCACCCGAGCTTGGTCGACAGCTCGCTCACCTCAGCCGGCGGCCCGTCCTCGAGGAGGTCGCGCTGGCCAGCCAGAGCGATCCCCACAGCAAGGAACGACGCCAAGGCGAACACGAGCCCGTAGGCGCCGACCACGCTCACACCCAAGACGCCGAGTGCACCGGCGAGCATGACGCGCGAAAGCCCTTCCGCGCTGAAGAACACCCCGTAGGCCCCGAAGCGGCCATGGGACGAGAGTGAACCGCGGGTCAGGTGTGCCGAGCAGAAGCCGAACAGCCCGATGAGGAAGGCCAGCTCGAGGGACGTGCTGCCGTCGAAGAGGTGGTCCAGCACCAGGCCGCGGGTCACGAAGGCGACCGCGCACAGAACCACCGTGAAGCCCGCTCCGAGCGCGCCCGCTCGGCGGATCACCGGTCCGGCCCCTATGCCCTTGGCACGGCGGGCGGACACAGCTCGGGCGATCTCCTGCTCGAGGGGCTGCATCACACCGTTGCCCACCGCGTACAGCAGCCCCCAGAAGGCAGCCAGGGCCGCATAGTCAGCGGGGCTGAGCATCCGCTTTGACAGGATCAAGAACCCGAACAGCGCCGCGCCGTTGACCGCCAGGCCCACGGCGACGGGCAGGGCGCCATCAGGCAGCGGGTTCTTCTCGCGCAGGCGATCGAGTACGGCAGCGATCGGTGGCTCCGGGCGGCAGAGGGTCGTCGTCCCCAACCCTACGCGCGCGGCCGGCCCGGCCGTTGAATCGCCGCGCGCGCTCGCTTCTCAACCCGGTGGCTGCAACGGGTGGGGCATGCAGTGCTCGTCGTACTCTGCGATGGTTAGAGCCGCAGGATCGACCGAGCAAGCCGGGCAACTGGGATCGCGGCTGATCTTGTAGGCACGGAAGCTCTGCTCGAGGGCGTCGTAGGCGAGGAGGCGGCCCGACAGCGAGTCACCCAGATCCAGGATTGCCTTGATCGTCTCGAGGGCCTGGATCGAGCCGACGATGCCGGGAAGCACGCCGAGCACGCCGGCCTCGGCGCACGACGGGGCCAGCTCGGGTGGGGGGGGCTCGGGGATGAAGCAGCGGTAGCAGGGCCCGTCGTGAGGCTTGAACACGGTTACCTGGCCCTCGAAGCGGAAGATCGAACCGTGGACCACCGGCGTGCCGGTCTTGAGGGAGGCGTCGTTGAGCAGGTAGCGGGACGGGAAGTTGTCAGCGCCGTCGACCACGATGTCGTACTGGGCCAGCAACGACATGGCGTTGTCAGCACCCAGCCGGGTGTCGTGGGTCACGACGTCGACGTCGGGGTTGAGCGCAGTGAGGGTCTTCTTGGCCGAGTCGACCTTGCGGTCACCGATGCGGTCGATGTTGTGGAGGATCTGGCGCTGGAGGTTCGACTCGTCGACCACATCCATGTCGATGATGCCGATCGTGCCCACGCCCGCAGCCGCCAGGTACATGGCAGCGGGTGACCCGAGCCCGCCGGCTCCGAGCAGCAGCACCTTGGCGTCGAGCAGGCGAAGCTGCCCCTCCTCGCTGACCTCGGGCAGCAGCAGGTGACGGTGGTAGCGGTTCCGCTGGTCGGGCGTGAGCACGCGGGGTGCTCTCCAGTCACGCCCCTCGTCCTTCCAGCGGTTGAAGCCGCCCACGACCGACACGACGTCGGTGTAGCCGAGCTCGTGCAGCGTCTTGGCCGCGAAAGCCGACCTCACGCCACCGGCGCAGATGACGACGAGCGGTGTGTCGTGGCGGGCGACGCGCGCCTCGATGTTGGACTCGAGGTTGCCGCGGGGGATGTGGAGTGACCCGGGCACCGCTCCCTGCTCGTACTCGTCGGGTTCGCGGACATCCAGCACTATCGCCCCGGGCCGGGTGCGCAGCTCGTCGGCTTGGGTGGTGGTGACCTCGCGGATCTCGCTCTTGGTCCTCTTCAACAGCTCGCGGTATGTGGGCATCTTCCCTGACCTTTGATGTGGCTTGCTGAGCAGCGAACCGGGGCTCGGCGACCTCGGCAACAAAACCCTACCAATATGGTCAGGTATTCTGCACCCCGGCGGGCGGGAGCTGCGCGATCCCAGAGAGCGTCTCGCTGATCGATGCGCAGACCACCACATCCGCGCGGCGGTCATATGGAGTCGGGTCACCGTTGATGATCACGAGGCCCGCTCCGTTGTTCAGTGCCACCACCGCCGTCTCGGCGATCGGGTACACGCCGAGGGTCGTGCCGACCGCGATGAAAAGGTCGCACCGTTCGGCCGCACCGAAGGCCCTCTCCAGATCGTCCTCGGGGAGCGACTCGCCGAAGAAGACGACCGTCGGCTTCAAGATGCCCCCACAAGCCTCACAGGGCGGGTCCTCCTCGCCGCACTCGACACGCTCGATGACTGGCTCGATGGGGCCTCGGGCGCCACAGGCCACGCAGTGGACCTCGCGCACGTTGCCGTGGACCTCTGCCAGCCGGGACGGGTGCGTGCCGGCGGCCCGGTGAAGGCCGTCGATGTTCTGGGTGATCAACAGGTCGAGCTGGCCCCGCCGCTCGAGCTCGACCAGGGCCCTGTGACCCGCGTTGGGCTCGCGGTCAAGGACCCCCGTCTCGATCCGCCGGCGCCACGCTCGCCGTCTTGTGTCAGGGCTGGAGAGGTACACATCGATCGTCGCGAGCTTCTCGGCCTCGGGGTCCTTGGTCCACAACCCGTTTGGCCCCCTGAAGTCGGGGATGCCGCTGTCAGTCGAGATGCCGGCACCGGTCAGCACGACGACGCTCGACGAGCGCTCGACGAGCTGCCGCACCTGATG
>JAHFUU010000171.1 GCA_023264915.1 Microthrixaceae bacterium
GGCGCCCATGAAGGGCAGGTCGTGAGCTTCCTGGCAGCGTGCCGCGGCGAGCCGCACGAACGGGTTCCCGTGTGGTTCATGCGCCAGGCCGGGCGCTCGCTTCCCGAGTACCGCGCCATCCGGGGACAGGGCTCGATCCTCGACGCGATCCGCGATCCCGAGCTCGCCACGGAGATGACGCTCCAACCCGTGCGTCGCTATGGCGTCGATGCCGCAATCCTCTACTCCGACATCGTCGTCCCGGTGGCCGCGATCGGGTTCGGTGTGGACGTCGAGCCCGGCACCGGGCCGGTCGTGCGGGACCCTTTCCGGAACCGCAGCCACCTCGACCGGCTCCGCCCGCTTGACCCCGAAGCCGACACACCCTTCGTGATCGAGACCGTCCGCGCCGTGACCAGCGCCTCACCGGTACCGCTGATCGGCTTCGCCGGGGCCCCCTTCACGGTGGCGTCCTACCTCGTCGAGGGAGGCCCGTCGCGCACCTATGCGACCACCAAGGCCCTCATGCTCGGCGACCCCGACCTGTGGCATTCGCTCCTCGACAGGCTCGCCGACCTGGCCGTGGCGTCGCTTCGCTCTCAGGTCCAGGCAGGCGCGTCTGCCCTCCAGCTGTTCGATTCCTGGGCAGGGGCGCTGTCGCCTGTCACCTACCGGCGCTACGTGCTGCCACACAGCCAGAAGGTCTTCGATGGGGTCGCGGACCTCGGGGTCCCGAGGATCCACTTCGGTGTGAACACGGGTGAGCTGTTGGGCTTGCTCGGCGAGGCCGGAGCTGACGTGGTAGGAGTCGACTGGCGCGTGCCGCTAGATGTCGCCCGCCAGCGCGTCGGGCCGGGAAAGGCCATCCAGGGCAACCTCGATCCCGCTGTGTGCCTTGCAGGATGGGATGCCGTCGCGACCGAGGCCCGTGAGGTGCTGGCGCGAAACGCAGGCCACCCAGGCCACATCTTCAACCTTGGCCATGGTGTGCTGCCCGAGACGGACCCCGACGTGCTGGCGCGGCTCGTAGAGCTCGTGCACGAGGTTGGCACTGTCCGTCCCAGCCCGTGAGGACCCCGCCGCCTGTAGGGTCGCTCGGGTGATCGGCGTCGTGGTCATGGCCCATGGAAGCCCAGCGAGCCTCGAGGACATCCCCGACTACTACGCACACATCCGTCGGGGTCGGCGAGCTGGCCCCGACAAGGTCGCCGAGCTTCGGGCGAGGTACGAGGCGATCGGCGGGCTCTCCCCGCTGGATGCCCGAACCCGAGCCCAGGCAGACGCGATCACGGCTGTGCTCCAGAGCCGCTTCCCCGGGGCACGGATCGAGGTCGCGCTCGGCCAGAAGCACTCGGCGCCCTTCATCGAGGACGCGGCTGCCGGGCTGGTCGCGGGCGGCGCCGACCCTGTCGTCGGCCTGGTGCTGTCACCGCACTTCTCGCGAGCAGGAATCGGCGACTACCACCGCCGCGGCTCCATGGCCGTAGGGCCAAGCCGATACCTGGCGATCGAGTCGTGGCATCTCGAGCCGGCCCTCGTCAGGTTCCACGCGGGCGCGATCGCTTCCGCGCTCGCCACCCAACGGGGCCGCAGCGTCGTGCTGTTCACCGCTCACTCGCTTCCTGAACGCGTGCTCAGCGGTGACCCCTACCCCGACCAGCTACGTGAGAGCGCCGAAGCGATCGCATCCCTCGTGGGTCTGACGCCTGGCGATTGGGAGCTCTGCTGGCAGAGCGCCGGGCAGACCCAGGACCGCTGGCTCGGTCCTGATGTCTGCGACAGGATCCGGGCGCTCGGCTCGACTGGCGAGGTGGACAGCGTCCTGGTCTGCCCGCAAGGGTTCACCTCTGACCATCTCGAGGTGCGCTATGACCTCGACATCCAAGCCGCAAGCGTCGCCCGGCAGAACGGCTTGGGCTTCGCGCGCTCGCGGACCGTCGACGACGACCCGAACGTGATGGACGCACTTGCAGAGCTCGTCGCCGCCCGGGCGGGCATCGGCTGAACCTCGATCCCGGCAGTGGTGTCCACCGGCCGTAGGCGGCGCGGCGGGTGGTGATGACGAACCCGTTGCCAGATGATTGCGGCCACGCCACGGATCTGCAATGCTTTCGTAACAATGTCACATTGCCGACCGACTCGAACAGCACCGACTCGAACAGCACCGACTCGAACAGCGTGGTGCTCCCGCAGCCTTGCCGCCGCGGCCCTCGGGCTCTGCACTCTCCTCGGCGTCGTTGTGTGCGGCCCGGCCAGAGCAGACCAGATCGACGACAAGCGAGCCGAGGCACAGCGCATCGCCCACCAGCTCGACGAGCTTCGACGGGCCCAGATCCAACTCGCTGAGGACTACAACGAGGCGAACCTCCGGCTCGACAAGGCCAACTCAGACATCGCAGGCGCCCAGGTGCGGGTCCAGGCGGCCACCCGCGAATACGAGAAGCACAAGGCCGAAGCGCGCTTGTACGCCATCGAGGGCTACGTCCACGGCAACGACAGCCCCGCCATCAACGCCGTGCTGACCACAGATGGGGACAAGGCCCCCCAGAAGCAGGGCTACCTCCAAGCTGCCAACCGCCAGCGCCAGGACACCGTCGATCAGCTGCGCTCGACACGCCACCAGCTCGACACCGAGATCGCCGGGCTCGACCAGGCCAAGGCCGACGCTTCGGCAGCTGCCAGCAACGCCACGAACGCCAAGCGGTCAAACGACGACAAGGTCGCCGAGCAGGCCCGGCTGAACGACCGGGCCCAAGGCGAGCTCGGCGCGCTGGTGCGCGAAGAGCAGCAGCGCCAGGCACAAGAGCAGCAGAGAGCCAACGAGGCCCGCCTCGCCGAGCTGGCCAGCGCCGAGAAGGCCCGCCAGGCCACCGAATCCGACCGTGCCAGCACCACAGCGCCCCGGCCGCCAGCAGGCGACACCCTGACCGCGAGACCCGAGACCACGAACTCACCCGTTCAACCGGGGCCGACCGGACCCGCTCCGGCCCCCCGCCCCGCACCTGGCCCCGTCGCCCCGCCGGCCCCCAAGCCGGCTCCCCCCCCACCGTCTGCGCCTGTACCGCCCTCTGGCAAGGGCGCCGCAGCCGCCGGCATCGCCATGGGCCAGCTTGGCGTCCCCTATGTCTACGGGGGCGCTACACCGCGGGGGTTCGATTGCTCGGGTCTGGTCATGTGGGCCTATGCGCAGGTGGGCGTGTCGCTCCCCCACGCCACCTCTGCCCAGTGGGCAGCAACGCAGCCGATATCCATGAGCGAGCTGCAGGTCGGTGACCTCATCTTCTTCTACGGCCTCGGGCACGTCGGCATCTACATCGGCGGCGGCAGCGTCGTCCATGCCCCTCACACCGGCGATGTCGTGCGAGTCGAGCGCGTCGCGAACATGCCCGTCACGGGCGCACGCCGCGTCCGCTGACCCCACGAGCCCCTTGCCGCTGCGCCTGCTGGTCCTGCTCCACGGGTTCGAGGACGAGCCCGACAGGTGGCTCGACGCGGTAGGGCCGATCGGTGTGGCCGGCGACCCCTCTGTCGAGCTTCTCGTTCCCAGGGGACCTCACCAGCAGCCAGGAGGTCCGTCCTGGCTTCCGGGCCACGAGCCCGACGAGCTCACGGTGACAGCCACCCTCGACGATCTCGACCGTCAGATCGAGGCGGCGCGTGGCCGGATCGGGTGCGCTCTGGGCGAGGTTGTCGTCGGCGGCTTCTCACAGGGTGCCGGCGCCGCGCTCGCGCTCGCCCTCCGTGACCGCGAACCCGAGGGTGGCTCCTTGCTGGGCTGCTTCGCCGTGTGCGGGATGCTCTGGCCGCCGGAGACCGTCAGCTACGACTTCGCCGCCGCCGACAGGACGTCGTTCCTGATCGTCCACGGCTCCGGCGACGAGACGGTCCCGGTGCAGCAGGGAAGGAGCGCCGCCCGCGTCCTCGAGCGCCACGGCCTCGCGGCGCGCTACTGCGAGCATGACGGGGCGGGCCACGATCTCGACGCGGCCTACCTCGGCGATGTCTCGGCTTGGCTGGCAGAGCTGACCGGGGCTTGAAGCCGGGGACAGCACTCTGCGGTCGGGCCGGGGTGGATCAGTTCTTCGCGTACCAGAAGATGTCGGTGCCCCCGGCGCCGTTGAGGTTCGCGGCATGTGGCTGGAGCTTGCCCCCCATGGACAGCGGCTGCTCGACGAAGGCTCCGGCGGGCGTGCTTGCTAGGTTGGCCTGGCCACGGTCGAGCCGGTCGGCCTCGGCGTCGGGCCCGTACCAGAGGACGTCGTCCCAGCCGTCGTTGTCGAAGTCGCCAACCGCATGCTCGAGCGTGGCCTGGTTGGTCGGTGTGAACTGGTTGCCGAGCACCAGGTAGGTCATCGTGCGGGTGGTGCGCCCCAGGTACTGGTACTCGTAGCCAGACTCGGTCCCGCTCGTGAGCCTATCGAACAGGTAGATGTCGTCACAGGCCGCGCACCCGCTGGTGCCCTGCCCGAAGTTGCCCACGATGAGGCGCGCCGCGTTGTTGATCGGCGACCATACCTTCCGATCAAAGGCTTCCGCGGCGGTCTTGCTGGTGTTCGGCTGGCCATACCACCGGGCGTCGGTGTTGGCCCCCGGCACGAACCAGACGATGTCCTTGTAACCGTTTGCATCGAGATCACCGACGGCGACCAGCGGTGTGTTGAAGGGGGCATTGGGGTCCCTGGGAAAGCCGCTGTCGCCCGAGAGAGTCAGCTGGGTGAAGGGATCACCGACAGCGCCGGCCTTGCCGTAGAGCAGCTTGTCGTCTGACCTGTTGTAGGTGACCAGGTAGATGTCGTCAGCCCCTGTGCTGCCGTCACCGTCGCCGAAGTTGCCCACGACTGCCTTGTCATAGGTGCCGCCCATGGGTTGGGTCCTGGCAGTGAACAGGTTGGGCGGGCTCTGGGCCCCGTACTCGAACACACCCCGGCCGTCGCCGGGGTCGGGGTCGGGGGTTTCCCAGATGATCAGGTCGGTGGAGGCCGGGTTGAACCAGGCGATGTCAGCGCGTCCATCGGCGTTGAAGTCGCCGACCAGGGGCGTGCCCTCTGGTGCCTGTATCACTTCACCAGCAGGGCCGTGAGGGATCTCTGGGTATTGGGCGTCGGTGGGATCCATGAGGGGGGTCGGGAGCAGCGTGGCCGACGCGCGGCTCAACCACAGGCTGTCGCAGGTCCCGTCGGGATGGTGCCAGTACACGTCGTCCTTGCGGTCACCGTCGAAGTCTGCTGTCAGGACCGTGTAGTCGCCCGTTTGCGGGCCGAGCAGCTGCTGGCGGCCGGTCATGATCGTCGGGTCGAAGGTCTGGTTGTTCGTGCCGAGGCTGGTGCCGCCACGCGTGGTGGTGAGCGGCGAGCTCGGATCGATGATCGTCTTGAAGAACTGGGCCATCTGGTAGTAGGCGGGGCTGGGGGGACCTCCGGGGTTGGGGGGTGGTTCTTCGTGCCCACCGCCGCACCAGCCGTTGTACTCAGCGCGCGAGTTGTTGCCCCAGGCGCTGGCCATGAGCTTCTTGGTCATCGAGGGCACCGCTCCCCAGTAGAAGGGGGTGTCGACGTCGTGCTGGAAGAACGACAGCGGCGCGGCCCCCGAGGGGATCGTGCCGTCACCGTTTAGGATCCAGCCCCCGGCAACAGGAGCGCCACCAGCGATCGTCGCGTCAGAGCCACCGTTGGGACCGGCGCTGTCCTCGGGCCCGCCGCTCTGGTCGACCGGGCGCGCCGCCAGGGCACCGGTGATGATGCCGCCGGAGGATCCGCCTGTGGCGAAGATCTTCGACGGATCGACGTTGTAGGTCGAGGCGTTGTTCTTGAGCCAGCGCACCGCGGCCTGCACGTCATCGAGAGAGGTGCGCCCGATGACCGTCTGGGTCCAGTGCTGGAACCCGTGGTCGCACTTGTCGTCGGCCATGGCGGGGAAGGCAACTCCGTTCGTCACCGGGCAGTACTCGGCGTTGTAGATGCTGTAGGTGAAGCAGGAGTCGCCGACCAGGGGACCTGGGGGCGCCCACGACGGCGGTGAGGTGCAGAACGGAGAGGCCTCGAGCTGTGAGACGAGGTTGGAATAGGAGAAGACGTTGACGCCCTGGGACCCGTCCGGGGCGACGTTGGGGTAGGGCAGCGAACGGGGTGCGGACCACGTGAGCCACAGGTCTGCCGCGGTGGGCGTGCCGCCCCACACGTCGACAGAGGGCGCCCCTGCCCCTAGAGC
>JAHFUU010000172.1 GCA_023264915.1 Microthrixaceae bacterium
GATGAGATGGCCAACTCGAGCCGGGGCGCACCGAGGGAGTTGAGGGCGATCACCCTCCGGTTGAGCCCGCGTGCGGCCTCGACCTTCCGGTACATCTTGAACAGGCGCGCCTTCACGCTCTGGTGGCCGATGATCGTCATGCCCCCTTGCTCGCGTTGCTTCGCGTAGTCGCGCCCCATCTCGTACGCGGCCTGGGCCACGCCGACGAAGGCTGACCCCATTCCGCCGTTGGCTTGCGAGAGGATCATGTCGCCACCGGTTCCGAAACCGTCGGGTGGGGTGATCATGTAGTCAGCGGGGATGCGGACCTCGTCGAAGAAGATCTCGCCCTGGTTGAGGGCGCGCTGGCCGATCTTGTCCAGAGGCTTGCCACGGCTGACCCCCTTCACGTCCAGGGGAACGACGAACCCGCCCATGCCGGAAACACCGCCGCCGTCACCCTGGTCGACAGCGCAGAACAGCGCAGCAGCTGTCGCGATGGTCCCGTTGGAGACCCAGGCTGACTTCTGACCCTTGATCACGTAGTGGTCGCCGTCGCGGATGGCGACGCAGTTGGGTGCGCGCAGCTCAGAGGCGTTTGCGCTGGCCATCATCACGACGTCACTGCCGTGGTCAGGTTCGGTGATCGGCCAGCAGCCGATGCCCTCGGGGTCCGCGAAACGCTCGATCACCTCGGGCTTTCCTGACAGCAGGGCCATCATGCGGGGGAACTGGGACACGCCCAGGCTTATCGACAGCCCCACATCGCCCCAGCCCATCTCCTCGGAGATGATGCAGCGAAGGCGTGCCTGCTGGGCAACGGACAGGTCGGCGCTGGCCCACTGGAGCTGGTCGATGCCGATCTCGCGGTAGCGGTCGAACACCTTCCACAACGGTGAATCCTCTGCGATCACGTCAGCCGGGTCGGCGAGCTTGTCGAGCTGCTGGCCGGTCGGTCGCATCACTTCCTCGGCGAAACGGTGCACCGTGGCGCAGATGTCTCGTTCCTCTGTGGTGAGGTCCGGTTCAAGGTCGGCGATGGCCATCTCGGTTCCCCCTGGCCCGCTGGTGGCTTTGAGTTGCTGCTGGATCGACTGGGTCGCTGCCCCCCCGCAACCTCGTAGAGCTCTTTGCTCAGGCGCCTGACCCGTCAGTCGCCCCAGCATATTAACGGGGCTACGCCCCGGCCCGGCGAGTCATGTGATCGGGATGGGATCCGCGACCCCTCATCTCTTGGGGCGGCGTCGGCGCACACCTCTCGTTCCGTAGTAGCCTAGGTTAGTAAGACTAACCATGTTGGCTGCGCGGCTGGCCGCTGGAAGGTGAGCACGATGATCGAACAGGGGCCCGGGCCGGCACAGACCATCAAGTCGTTCTGCCGGTTCTGCCACGCGTTCTGCGGGACCGAGGTCGACGTGGCCGGCGGGCGTGTCGTCGCCGTGCGTGGCGATCCCGACAACAAGGTCTCCCGCGGCTACACGTGCCTCAAGGGCCGCGCCGAGATCGAGCGCCTGTACCACCCCGACCGACTCGCGGCCTCACGCAAGCGGACTGGAGGCGGCTTCGTCGACATCGCCACCGAGGATGCCCTGGACGAGATCGCCGCGAGCCTCTCGGAGATCATCGAGCGCCACGGCCCCGATTCGGTGGCGGTGTATGTGGGCGACGGCGCCCACCGCACTGCGGCAGGGGGGCCGCTGCTGGTCAGCAACTGGCTGAAGGGCATCGGCTCGAACCGCATGTACACGTCGTTCACGATCGACTCGCCGAGCATGATCGTGGCTGCGTCGCGATTGTTCGGGTCCCCGCTGCCACTGCAGCTTCTCGACATCGACCACGCGGACGTGGCGATGTTCGTCGGGACCAACCCGGTCACCTCACACTTCATGTCGATGCCCCAATCAGACCCACGCCGGCGGTTGCAGGAGGCACGCAAGCGCGGCATGAAGCTCATCGTCGTGGACCCTCGCTGGACCGAGACCGCTCGCCTTTCAGACATCCACCTCCAGGTCAAGCCTGGCGAGGACGCAACGCTGCTCGCAGGGATGATCAATGTGATCATCGAGCGCGGCATCTATGACCACGGCTACGTCGAGGCGCATGCGAGTGGACTCGAGCTGCTGGCCGACGCTGTGTCCCGATTCGACCTCCCCTATGTCGAGAGGCGCACGACCGTGCCGGCCGCTCTTGTCGTCGAGGCCGCCTGCGAGCTCGCTTCAGCAGCGAGTGGGGGAGCCCAGAGCGGCACCGGCCTTCACATGGCCCGCCATCACAACCTGGCGACGCAGCTCGTGATGAACCTGAACGTGTTGTGCGGGCGCTATGACCGACAAGGTGGCCTGACTCGTCATGCGGGTGCCGTCAACTTCGCGCTTCCCGATCTGTCCGGGCCCATCACCCTTCCCGGATATGCCGGCCCCAAGTCGCGGATCAGGGGCATCGAAGGCTCGTTCAACTACTTGGGCTTCTTCGAGGAGATGCCCACCAACACCCTCACCGACGAGATCCTCACTCCTGGGATGGGCCAGGTGAAGGCATTGATCGTGCATGGCGGCAACCCCTCGTTGGTCTTCGCGGATGCGCCATCGACGGCCAAGGCGATGGACGCGCTCGACCTGCTGGTGGTCAACGACCTGTTCATGACCTCGACAGCGCGCCACGCTGACTACGTCCTGGCTGTGAAGCACCCTTATGAGCGTGTTGACGTGACGAAGTTGATGGACTCCTCGTACCCCTTCCCGTTCAGCCAGTACACGCCGGCTCTGGTCGAGGCTCCAGAGGGCGTGACCGACGATTGGGAGATCTTCTGGGGTCTGGCCGAGCGTCTCGGTACGACCATCGACCTTCCCGGCATCGACATGGCCCACAAGCCGACGGTGCATGAGATGATCGACGCGCTCTACCACAACTCGCGGGTCCCCATGAGCGACATCCGCCGCTACCCCGACGGCCACGTGTGGGGCGACCGCGATCCGCTCGTCGGAGGCGTGGTCGGCTACATGTCCGGTCACCTCGCCCAGCCGATGGCAATCGGCCACCCCGAGGTGATCGCCGAGCTGGCGGAGGTGCGATCCGAACCTGTCTTCGACGGCGGTGGGTACACCGAGCCCGACAGGTTCACCCACAGGATGATCACCTACCGGGTCAAGGAGGTCTACTGCTCCCAGGGGCAGAACCTGCCCTCGCTGGCCGCGCGCCGACCGCACAACCCCTTGCTGATGAACACCACCGACATGGTCGAGATGAGGGTCGAGCCGGGTTCCACGGTCGAGGTCGAGAGCCGGTTCGGCAGCGTCGAGGCGATCGCTGAGCCCTCTGGTGATCTGGTTCGAGGAGTGGTCGCCTTGGCCTTCGGCTGGGGCGGGCCTGACGACGACGGCGTGAACGTCCAGTACCTGATCGATGACGACGACATGTTCGACTCGGTCACCGGCTTGGCGTTGCAGAGCGCGGTGCCGGTCAACGTACGACCGGCATCTGGCGAACCGCCTGCGGTGCTCGGCACAGAACACCTGACCCGACGTTCTGTTCGAGAGACCGACCTGGCCGTTGGCGAACCCACATAGCAGCGACGAAGACCGGACAGGAGAGGACATGGATGCGATGAGTGACCTCTTGGACAGGCAGGAGGTGGCCGATGTGCTGATGAGGTACGGGTCGAGCTTGGATGAGCGCAACTGGGATCGCCTGTCGACCTGCTTCGTCGATGACGTCACCAGCGTGCTGGCGGGCGGTCCTGAGATGAACGGCTATGCACAGCTCGAGGAGGCAGTGAGGGCCGCGCTCGGCGTCTATGAGGCGACCCAGCACCACATCGCCGATCTCGAGGCCGAGATCGACGGTGACAGTGCCACGCTTCGTGCGAACCTGATCGCCACGCATCTCTACGGTGGCAACCGGTTCGTGGTTGGTGGGGTCTACCGGGAAGAGCTCGTCCGCACAGCCGAAGGCTGGCGCATCGCGCACCACCAGCTCGACTCGCTCTGGATGGACGGTGGGTAGCGTCCCAAGCCCCGTCACTTGACCATCTGGATCGACCACTTGGGTCCGACGGTCTCACCACCGTCGGCAGTGATGGCCTGACCCGTGACGAACTCACCGTCTTCGCTGGCGAGCCACGCAGCGACCGCTGCGATGTCGGTGACCGAGCCCGCGCGGGGGAACGGTCGCATGCTTGCGGTGGCCGACTCGAGGCTGGCGACGGTCTCGGGTGTGTGTTCCATGCCGACCGCGTCCACGACCAGCTTGGTGACGATGCCCCCAGGGCATATGGCGTTGACCCTTATGCGCTGCTCGCCAAGCTCGAGAGCCACGCGCTGAGTGAGGTGGACAACACCGGCTTTGGCCGTGCCGTAGACGTGTGGACCGTTGCCAGGGGAGTGGGCTGCGACGCTGGCGGTGGAGATGATCGATCCCCCTTCTCCCTGGGCGACCAGAGCCCGTCCGGCGGCCCGCATGCCGAAGAACACGCTTCGCAGGAGCAAGTTGAGGGTCGCGTCCCACTCTTGGGTTGTGATGTCGAGGATCGAACCCCGAGCGCCGAGGGCGCCCGCGTTGTTGACCATGACGTCGAGTCGGCCGAGCTCGTCGATGGCCGCGCCAACCAGCGAATCGACTTCGGTGTCCTGGGTTACGTCGCAACGCCTCCAGGTTGCGGCCGAACCGATGCTCTCGGCGACTGCCTCGCAGCTCTCGGCATCGATGTCACCGATCAGGACGCGTGCTCCCTCGCTGGCGAAGCGCCTTGCGATGGCTTCGCCGATGCCTCGCCCTGCTCCTGTCACCACTGCCACCTGTCCGTCGAACCTTCCCATCGTCACACCTCCGAGTCGTCCAGCGTCCACGACACCCGCCGCCGGCCCGGACTTTATGCGATTAGGTGAATCGACGCCTGGGGCCGGAAGCCGACCGATGAGGCGTCAGCAGTCAGCCACAGGGGCTCATCTTCGGGCTTGCCCGTGCGAACAGCGAGCGGCAGCGAGCGGGCCTAGCACGGAACCAGGTGTGAGCGCGACATCGCCCGAACAGATGAGGGGCCGCGGATCCCATCCCAGCCACATGACTCGTCGGGCCGGGGCGCAGCCCCCCAGGCAACTAGGTTGATGCGCACCAAACCGCTACAGCCGGAGGGACGATGCGTGTTCTGCGAGCGATCGGCGCTGGTGCAGGGGTCCTGGCGGTGGTGGTGCTGGTGGTCCTCGCGGCGAAGGTGATCGGGGACCGCATTCGAACCGACCGCCAGCAGGACGCGCTCGATCCCTTCTACACGCCACCGGAGCCGCTTCCCTCCGCCCAGCCGGGCACCATCATCCGGTCCGAGGCTCTCGGCACGCCCCTCGAGGGAGCCCAGACCCACAGGTTCCTCTACGTCACGCAGACCTCCAGCGGGGCGCCGACGGTCAGCAGTGGGATGATCCTGATACCGAGCTCCGCCCCACCACCCGGCGGTCGCAAGATCGTGGCTTGGGCCCATCCGACCGTCGGCCTCGGCGACGCGTGCGCGCCATCTCGCACTGCCAGCCCGATCAAGGGTCAGCTCACCGAGCCGTGGATGTTGCAGATGGTCAAGTTCGGATGGGTGGTGGTCGCCACTGACTACGCGGGCTTGGGTACTCCGGGCACCTCGCAGTACCTCGTGGGCAAGAGCGAGGCATATGACGTGATCAACTCGGTCCGAGCAGCGCGGTCGTTCCCAGGAGCCGAAGCAGGAACGACCTGGGCCGTCTACGGGCACTCTCAGGGCGGTCATTCGGCGTTGTGGACCGGCGTGCTGGCCAAGCAGTACGCACCGGAGCTCAACCTCGTCGCTGTCACAGCAGCAGCGCCGGCAGCCGAGCTGGGCGCGCTCGTGACAGAGCAGTGGGACAAGGACGTCTCGTGGGTCATAGGCCCAGAGGTGACCTACGCATGGCCCACGGTCACGCCGGGGCTGCCCATCGAAGGTGTTGTCTCTGCGGCTGGCCAACGAAACACGGACAACATGGCCAAGGAGTGCGTCATGGACGCGGCCGTGGAGGGGGGTGTCCGCCAGAAGATCGGCGAGCGGTACTACTCGATGAATCCCAACAACAACCCGAGGTGGTCCGAGGCCCTGGCCGTTGAGACTCCGCCGCCCATCACCGACCTGCCCGTGCTCGTCGTGCAAGGCACCGGTGACAATGTGGTGATCCCGA
>JAHFUU010000173.1 GCA_023264915.1 Microthrixaceae bacterium
TGGACGCTGGCGAAGGTGGCCGTCCCGTACCTCGTGCAGAAGGCCATCGACATGGCGATCGTCCCTCGCGACGCGGCCGCACTGTGGCGATGGACTTCAGCGATCGCGGTTGCTGCGCTGGTCGCGGCGACCTTCACCGGTATCCGCCGCTACTCGGCTTTCAGGGAGTCGAGGCTGGTCGAGGCCAAGCTTCGTGACGAGGTCTTCGCCCACACCCAACGTCTTCACTTCGCATATCACGATCGCCAGCAGACCGGTGACCTGATGAGCCGTGCCAACACCGACCTGTTCCAGATCCAGAACTTCGTCGTCATGATCCCGCTGACGATCTCGAACCTCTGCACGGTGGTGTTGGTCACGATCATCTTGCTGTTCGTCAATCCTATCTTGACGGTGTTGGCCCTGGGTGCTCTGCCGCTGCTCAACTACCTCGGCAAGCGCTTCTCGACCAGGCTCCACCCGTCGGTGATGGCGATCCAGCGCGAGTCAGCAGAGCTGGCCACCGTGGTGGAAGAGACCGTTTCGGGAGTGCGCGTCGTCAAGGGGTTCGGAGCCCAAGCCGTTCAGACCAAGCGGCTCACCAAGGAGGCGGGAGACATCTACGAGGTGTCGATGGAGGCCGCCAGAGTGCGAGCGCGGTTCCTGCCCGCGATGGACATCCTGCCGACGATCGGGTTGATCTTCGTGTTGGGCTATGGCGGGCATCAGGTGCTGAACGGCTCGCTGACCATCGGCGAGCTTGCCGAGTTCAACCTCTACGTCTACCTGCTCGTCTGGCCGCTGCGGATGCTGGGCATGATCATCGCCCAGGGCCAGCGGGCTGCAGCGGCCGGCCAGCGAGTGCACGAGGTCCTTTCGACTGATCCCGAGGTCGTCACCGGGCCTGACCACCTGGACCTGCCGCCTCGCGGCGGGTCCTTACCGGTCGGTGACGTCGTGTTCGACGGGGTCGTCTTCAACTACGAGCACGGGCCGACCACCTCGGTGCTCGACCACCTCGACCTTCACATCGCGCCCGGCGAGTCGGTCGCGCTCGTCGGGGCGACCGGCAGCGGTAAGTCGACGATCGCGAAGCTGTTGCCCCGGTTCTATGACGTGTCCTCAGGCGAGGTGCGCCTCGACGGCATCGACGTGAGGCGCCTGGACCTGGTCGAGTTGAGGAAGGCCATAGGCATCGTGTTCGAGGACACGTTCCTGTTCAGCGCGACGATCGCGGACAACATCGCATTCGCCGATCCAGGCGCGACCGACGCCCAGATACGAAGGGCAGCGAAGCTGGCTGGCGCCGACGAGTTCGTCAGCTCGCTCCCTGACGGGTACGGGACCGAGATCGGCGAGCGGGGCTTCTCCTTGTCGGGTGGCCAGCGCCAGCGGATCGCGATCGCGCGGGCCATCCTCTTGGACCCCCGGATCCTCATCCTCGACGACGCCACCTCATCGGTGGATCCGACAAAGGAGCACGAGATCCGCGATGCACTCACGGTGGTCATGCGCCACCGGACCACGATGGTCATCGCACACCGCCCAGCCACGATCGCGCTTGCCGACCGCGTCATGTTGGTCTCCCGGGGCCGTGTCGTGGCCCAAGGCACGCACAACGAGCTGTTGGCGGACTGCGCGCCCTACCGCGAGGTTCTCGCGGCGGCACAGGAGGTCGATGCCGAGCGGGCGCGCGCCGACGGCGATGACGAGCTCCAGAGGTCGTGGCGATGATGTGGGAGGGGGCAGTCGACCCCGAGGACCAGATCGACGCAACGCAGGCACGCAGGATCATGCGCCGGACCTACAAGATGATGCGCCCGTTCCGCGCTCAGGTCATCTGGTCGCTGGTGCTGATAGCGATCTACACCTTGCTGGTTCCCGCCGGCCCGCTGCTGGTGCGCTACGGGATCGACCAGGGCATCGTCAAGGGTGACGTCGGGGCTCTCAATGCAGCGGTGGTGGGGTTCGTCGTGGTGGCGGTCGCCGCATACTTCGTGTTCCGCTTCATGGTGATGACCCTGGCCGGTGCAGGGGAGGGCTTCCTCCGTGATCTGCGAAGGCGGCTCTTCGACCACCTTCAGCGGCTCTCCATGCCGTTCTATGACAAGAACAAGGCCGGGGTTCTCGTGTCGAGGATGACCAGTGACATCGACTCGCTTGCCGAGCTCATGCAGTTCGGTTTGCAGCAGTTCCTCATGAACGTGCTTCTGCTGGCCTACTCGGTGGTCCTGCTCGCGATCGTGTCCTGGCAGCTCTTGCTGCTGTGTCTGATCGCGCTGCCGTTCGTCGCAGTGGCGAGCTTGAAGTTCCGCCGCGATGCAAACCGTGCCTACCTCGACGTCCGCGATCGCATAGGGCACACCCTGTCCCGCCTGCAGGAAGGCCTCGCCGGTGTGCGCGTCATCCAGGCCTATGCGCGCGAGGATGCCGAGATCGGGCGCTTCGCTGACGAGAACCGGGCCCTGTATGACTCACACATGCAGTCGGTGTGGGTCCAGTCGTGGTACCTGCCGGTGATCGAGATGGCCGGCCTCGGCTCGACGGCACTCGTGGTGGGTGTCGGGGGGTGGATGACGATCACCGGAGCCATGACGATCGGCACGATCACGTTCTTCGTGCTGACGCTAAACAACCTCTTCGAGCCGGTGCAGCAGCTGAGCCAGCTCTTCAACACCGTCCAGTCAGCAGGGGCAGGCCTCAAGAAGGTCTTCGAGCTGCTCGACACACCCGTCGAGGTCACCGAGCGGCCCGGCGCCGTGGACTTGCCGCCTCAAGGTGACGTTGTCGTGGACGGGGTCACGTTCGCCTACGGGTCCGACGCCCCCGTTCTCTCCGACGTGTCCTTCACGATTCGCAACGGTGAGCGGCTGGCCCTGGTGGGCCCTACGGGCGCGGGCAAATCGACCCTGGCCAAGGTCATCGCACGCCTCTATGACCCTGTGTCGGGCTCGGTCCGCTTCGGTGGCGTCCCCCTGCGAGATGCCACGCTGCGGTCCTTGCGTGAGCGCATCGTGGTGGTCCCCCAGGAGGGCTTCCTGTTCAACGGCACGATCCGCGACAACGTCCGCATCGCCCGCCACAGCGCGACGAACGAAGAGGTCGACGCGGCGCTGGCCAACATCGGGGTCTATGAGCGGTTCAGGTCGCTCCCTGACGGGCTGGACACCGAGGTGCGCGAGCGCGGCTCTCGCCTGTCCGCAGGGGAGAAGCAGCTCGTGTCACTCGCGCGGGCAGCCCTGGTCGACCCTTCGGTGCTGGTGCTGGACGAGGCAACATCCTCCCTCGATCCCGGCACCGAGATGCTCGTCGAGGGCGCGATGGCCCGGCTCATGGAGGGGCGGACGGTGATCGTCATCGCCCACCGCCTCTCGACCGCCGAGCGTGCAGACAGGGTCGGAGTCGTCTCCGGGGGCCGCCTGGTCGAACTGGACACCCATCAAGAGCTCATGGCCAACGAGGGTCACTACGCGAAGCTCTTCGAGAACTGGCAAGGTGGGCTCAGCGCTGCCTGATTCGCTCCGCCGCTGAGAACACCGTCAGGAGTGGCGTGATGTCATCGGCTGGCTGTGGCTCTGAGAACATGAACCCCTGCGCGTTGTGGCAACCCAGCTCGCGCAGGCGCTGGAGCTGTTCGGCGGTCTCGACGCCCTCTGCGATCGCCTCGAGCTCGAGGGTGTGCGCCAGCCCTATGATCGCTGCGACGATCGCAGAGTCCTCCGGGTCGGGCCCCAGCCCGTCCACGAAGGACTGGTCGACCTTGATCACGTCGACGGGGAACCTGCGGAGGTAGCTGAGCGAGGAGTAGCCGGTGCCGAAGTCGTCGATCGCCAGCACGACACCCAGTGCCTTCAGCGCGTAGAGCGTGTCGATCACGACGGCGGCATCCTCCATCAGGACGCTCTCGGTGATCTCCAGGCACAACTTGCCGGGGCTCAGTCCCGTGCGTGACAGCACGCCGGCCACGAGGTCGGGGATGTTCGAGGCCGACAGCTGCCGCGCCGAGAGGTTGACGTGCACGCGAGGAGCCTCCTCTCCCAGCTGGCATTCCCAGCTATGTGCCTGATGGCATGCCTTGGTCAGGACCTGGAGCCCCAGCCCCACGATCTGGCCCGTCTCTTCAGCGACCTCGATGAACTCCTTGGGGTGCAGCGTGCCCCGGCCCGGATGATCCCATCGAGCCAGGGCCTCGAGGCAGGTGACCCGTCCACTGGTGAGTGAGATGCACGGCTGGTAGTGCACCGCGATCTCGCCGTTCTCTATGGCCTTGGCGAGCTCGTCGGCCACCTCGGCCCGGACCAGCGTGCGCTGCCGCATGGACTCGTCGAACAGCTCGAGGCGCGCACGGCCGAGATCTTTCGCGCGGTACATGGCAGCGTCGGCGTCACGCAGCAACGACTCGGGATGGGCGAGCCCGCCATCTGAGAGTGCGACGCCCACGCTGGCCGTTATCGAGAGCTCGTGCGTACCGATCAGGATCGGATCGGATTCGATGCTCGTGGTTATCCGGTGCGCGATCGCCGTGGCCTGAAGCTCTCCGCTGACGTCGCCGCAGACGACGACGAACTCGTCTCCACCGAGGCGGGCCACGAGGTCTCCGGGTCGCAGCATCGCCGAGATCCGGCGTGCCGTCTCGACGAGCAGCTCGTCGCCGGCGTCATGGCCGAGGCTGTCGTTGACACCCTTGAACCGGTCAAGATCCAAGAACAGCAACGCAAGCATCGTCCCGTTGGCCTTCGCCGTGGCCAGAGCGTCCTCGAGCTGCGCCAGGAGCAGCGTACGGTTCGGGAGGTCGGTGAGGCTGTCATGGGTTGCTTGGTGGGTGAGCACCTCGGCGGCGCGCCGGCGCTCTGTCACATCGCGCCCCACGACCGATACGCAGTGGTTCTGTCCCTCGCTGTCAGAGTGGCGCACCAGGTTCAGCCAGACCTGGGCGATCCGGTCATCAGACGTGCGCATGCCGAGCTCGCCACTGAACACGTCGCTGTGCCGTAGCGAGGGCACCACTTGCTCGCGGAGGACCCGCTCGGCCTGTGGGGTGAACACGTCAGAGATCGTGACATGCTCGGCCAGCTCGTCGTGGCCGAGCATGTCCCGGCCGGCCCGGTTCATGTAGAGGACCTCGCCGGCGGCAAGGTCGATGATCCCGACCATGTCACTTGTCGACTCGACGATGCTCGCCAGGCGCTCGCCTTCTTCGGCCAGCGCGCGGAACAGCATCTCGCTCTCCCTCAGGTCGTCCTCGGTGCGCTTGCGTTCGGTGATGTCAGAGAACGAGATGACCGATGCGTACGGCTTGTCCCCTCCGGGGTGGAAAAGCGGTACGGCGTTGAGCAAGCACCAGCGGAGCTCGCCGTCGGGACGCTTCACGCCCCGCAGGACCTCGAACTGGGGCTGGCCGGTCACGAGTGCCCGGATGGAGGGACGGTCCCGATCCTGCACACGGGTGCCGTCACCGTGGACCGTCACGGCCGCGGCCATCACGTCCAGGGTCAGCTCCTGGTCGAGGGGAACGCCGATGATCCGCTTGGCGCTGTCGTTGGCGGCCAGGACCTGCTCGAAGTCATGGACGATCACGCCTTCATGGAGGGACTCGATCACGGTGCGGATCCGTTGCTCGCTGTCCCGGAGGCGCTCCTCGGTGGCCTTGCGCTCGGAGATGTCCATCACGAAGGACTGGACGTGCTGGGGCGTGCCCTGCGGGGAGCGTTCGAGGGTCACGCTGCTGGTCACCCACACCCAGGTGCCGTCCTTTCGGCGCAGCTCCTGCTCGCTGACGACGTGGTCGCTCTCGCGGTTGATGAGCTTCCTCACGGTCTCACCAAGCTCGGCTCGGCGGTCAGCACGCACGAGGTCAGCAGCTTTGGCGCCGATGACCTCCTCGGGGCGGTAGCCGACCAGCCCCGCCCACGACTCGTTGACCTCGACGATCTGACCCGACATGTCACAGGTGGCAAGCCCGACGGGGCTGTGGGCGAGAAGGGAGCGATAGCGGAGGTCACCGCGACCGCCGGCGGCGAGCATCTCGGCGAAGCACTCGCTCGTCGCTATCGGATCAGGTGCCCCAGAGCCTTCGGACACGGGACCCCTGTCGGGGAGCTTCGCGGCGCGCTTGCCTCGGGGCCCGGCGGTGGCCGGCAG
>JAHFUU010000174.1 GCA_023264915.1 Microthrixaceae bacterium
TGGTCGATGCACCACCCCCAGCCGAGATCGCCCAAGCCGTAGTTGCCGTACCAGCTTGTCCAGCCCATCACCGTCCCGTCGAACCCCACGCCATGCTGCACTGAGGCCAGAGCGGGTTCAGGCGTTGATCCGAGCCCCCAGGCGGCAGCCGCGACGGTGAGGAGCACCACAGCGCTGACCGCGCCCAGCCGATAGCTGGGCCTTGCCGGACGGGTCCGTGCCGGCAAGGTGCAGTTGTCAGGTTCGAGATCGTGGCCGGCAGCGGCAGCAGCAGGGGTCGTTGCCCGAGCTGGCTGACCGTTGCGGAGGCGCGGCGCGATTGGCGACATGGCAAGGCCTCGTTGTCAGTTGGACGTGATGGCCGCGATGCGGCGAACCCGCCAGGGCTCGCCCGTGGGCTAGCTCTCGTCGATCAGGACCTCTGGGAGAAGGTCGCCTGTCCACCTGGCGTCGTGCCAGTCTGGCGCTGCGCTACATCTGCTGTCAACCCATGACAGTATATTTCAGGTAATTCAGATGAGTTGTGCAAGGGCGCGCCCCATCAGGCGTGCCGGTCCCGTCAGGTCTGGATGCCGCGTGCTCGTGTGTAGGTGGCTCGGATCGTGTCGCGATCGACGTTCGGGTCAGGTTCGAGCACCGGGCCGGATCCCGCGCCCCATCCCTTCGCCACCAACTCGAGGTCGGCTCCCGCGGCGACCGCGGCCGCCTGGACACACGCTCCGAAGGCGACGATCTCGTCCTCGGCCGGAACGGTGACCCGGCGATTCGAGAGATCAGCGAGAAGCTGGGTGTAGGTAAGCGATCGCGCGCCGCCGCCCACGACGAAGGTCCGACCCGTGGCCTTTCCGGTGACGGCTTCGAGGGCGTCGAGGCCATCGAGCAGCCCGCACACAACCCCTTCGAAGGCAGCGCGAGCGAGCTGGCTGCGAGACACGTCGGTACGGATGCCGGTGAGGGTGCCTGTCGAGTGTGGGCGGTTGGGCGTTCGCTCGCCCGCGAGGTAAGGGACCAGGACCATGCCCCGGGCTCCCGCTGGCTCGGTGGAAGCAAGCTCGTCGAGATCCAAGACGTCGACGCCGACGAGGCGAGCGATCGCCTCGGTCACGAGGGTGGCGTTGAGCGTGCACACCAGCGGCAGGAACCTTCCCGTCGCATCCGCGAATCCCGCGACACAGCCAGACCCGTCCGCGACCGGATGATCACGGACCGAGAACACGGTTCCGGAAGTGCCGATGGACACAGCGGTGTCACCGTTGCCCAACCCGATCCCCAAGGCGGCGGCCATGTTGTCGCCTGTGCCCGGCCCGATGATCACCTCATGGGACAGGCAGAGCTCGTCTGCGGCCTCGGGCCGGATGGGGCCCGCAGCCTCGGTGGCTCCGAGGACCTCGGGAAGCGCACGGGACCAGTCTTGCGCTGATCGGCGAGGAAGGCATCGTGTGAGAAGATCTGCGCGCCACTCGCCTTCGGTTGGTGACCAGTAGCCCGTCCCTGACGCGTCTCCGCGGTCGGTGACGAACTGCCCGGTCAGCTGGTAGGTGAGCCAGTCGTGGGGCAGGAGCACCCTTGCGATTCGCTCGTAGCTCAGCGGCTCGTTGTGGCACAGCCACAACAGCTTCGTGACCGTGAAGGATGCAACCGGCACGGACCCGACAGCCTCGGCCCACCAGCGTGCCCGCCCGGCAACCAGATCCGAGGACTCTGCCGCCGACTCGGTGTCGTTCCACAGCTTCGCGGGTCTGATCACTTCGCCGGCCTGATCAAGGATCACCATCCCGTGCTGCTGGCCCGCCACCGAGACGGCACGCACCTCGATCTCATCTGCACAAGTCGCGAGGGCCTCACGAAACGATGCCACCAGTGCGCGCCACCAGGCTCTTGGATCCTGTTCGCTCCGCGGTGGCGTCGTGGTGGGGTGCGGTGCTCTGCCCATGCCCAACAGGTCGCCGCTTGACAGGTCGCGCAGCTGAACCTTCGTCGACTGCGTGGACGAATCTACGCCTGCCACCGCGAGCCTCGCCCTCATTGGCTCATCCCCGTGACGCCTCAGGACCGCACCCGCCTCGCCAGGCCGGCGTCACGCGCGAAGGCGCGCAGCGGATGCTCACCGGGGTCTTGGCGAGCCGAGGCTTCGATCGGGGGCCCACCGGCCGAGTCTCGCACGTCACCGGGCCGCCGGGTGGTGTTGTCGCTGTGGCCGGGAGCTGGCCACCCGGGGATGCATCTCAGATGCGCGGGCCGCGACCGAAGAGGCGCGACGCAGAGGGTCCCGGCAATGATCGCAACGCTGCGCCGCGCCGCGTTGCCGGTGGCGAGCGCATCGCGGCGGTCCCTTTGAACACGGCGATTGATCAGGGCAGGCCCCAGGCCTCGATGGCACGTGCCAACCGGAAAGCGGTGTCGTCAGGCAACAGCACCGAGACATCGTCGAGGATCTCAACGAGCTCGGGGTAGGGCTCGAGGCACCACCGGCTGAACATGCCAGCGTCCATCCAAGCTGCGGCGTCGGGCTCGACACCGGTCATCGGCCACTGGTTGTGTGCACACATGGTCAGAAGGTCGTCCCATGTGTGCATGCGCCCCAGATCGTTGCCGAGTCGGATCAGGTTGTCGACTGCCCAGGTCTGGGCTACGGGATCGGTGATGCCCAGCTGGCCGATGGCTGGATGGGCCAAGGCCAGCTGGGGCCATGTGGGTGTGCCACCGTCGAGGACGAGGCTTGCCACGATGTCGCACCACACGACGGCCCACAGCTTGCGGGTGTCGCGCTCGGGAGCGACCGTAGGCATGCCCATGACGCGCCGGCACACGTCGTCGACCCGCCCGTAGTAGTGATCGGGGGATCTCCAGCCGCCTTCTGGCCCCTCATCGCGGCTGAGGACACTCAACAGTGCACCGTCGCGCGTCGCGAGGTGCACTATGGCAACGTTGCCGCCTTCTGGGCTCTCCCGAGGTTCGTGGCCGGGCACAGCGAATGCGGCTTCATCTGGTTCTGTGATCGGGTACCACTGTCCGGAGGCCGCCACGCCCGCGGCCAGCCAGTCGCTCGAAGGGGTGAAGCCGACGAGCTGCTGGACAGGATCGGCCCCGCCCAGGGGCCTGAGGGCAGCAGTCATGCCGTCCGGGCCGTCGAGCAGACCGAAGGCGAACACCTCGTGAGGTGAGGATCGGTGGTTGTCGAGGGTGTCCACCAGGGACCTGGCGAACCTCTCGACGAGGACCGGGTCGAGCGCCCGGGTCGTGAGGGTGGGAACGAGCATCTGGCAATCCCTTGCTGTGGTGACCGTCGCCTGCGGGGTCAGAACGCGCGATCGGGCGAACTTGTGGCGATCGTGGCGTCGCCCAGGCGCGGGCGGGATCAAAGGGGATCGCGAACCTCGATCAGAAGTATCGCTCGGCGGTGTGACGGTCCCGCGCCCTCGGATCTGGAATCGACGGTCCGTTCGATGTGGCGGGGCGCCGTCGGATCAGATGACTCGTCGGCCTGGGGCCGAGCCCCGTCAGAGCTTGACCGAGGCCAGCGAGGCGACCTCTGATCGTTCGCAGCTCGTGAGTCGAACATGACCGAAGCAGCTCTCGCCAGCGAACGCGTCGATGAGGACAGCGACGGCGTTGTTGTGCTCGGAGAGGTAGGGAGCGTCGATCTGTGACGTGTCGCCGGTGAGGACCACCTTGGTACCCTCACCGATCCGGGTCAGGATCGTCTTCAGCGTCGTGGGTTCGAGGTTCTGAGCCTCGTCGACGACGACGAACGTGCCATGCAGCGAACGACCGCGCAGGTACGTGACGGCCTCGAGCGAGAGCTTGTCGCGTGCGGTCATCTCGTCCAGCACGGCTCGCGCGTCAGCGTGGCTTCGTGTGTCGGTGAGCCCTACGAGCGCATCGTGCACAGCGGCCATCCACGGGTCGAGCTTGGCTTCGAGATCACCTGGGAGGAAGCCCAGCTCGGCCTTTCCAACCGGTACGACCGGCCGGTACACCGACAACCTGTCATAGCGGGGCATCTCCATCACCTGCTCGAGGCCCGCCGCGAGCGCCAGGATGGTCTTCCCGGTGCCCGCCATCCCATCGAGCGCGACGACCGCCACTGTCGGATCGATCAGAAGGTCAAGGGCGAACTGCTGCTCCTTGGATCGGGGGTGGAGTCCCCACGCCTCACATGAACGAGGGAGTGTCACGTAGCGGTCTGCCTTGCGGCGAACCAGAGCGGACTGACTGCCTGCCCGGCAAACGGCGAACTCGTTCACCTGCAGGTTTGCCAGCGCCTCGAGGTCATACCCCAGCTCGTCAGAACGCACGCCCTGGGGTGCGTGGTAAAGGCGGTTGACCAGGTCAGGGGAAACATCCGCGGTCACCCATCCCTTTGATCGTGCGTGTTCGGCGCCGCGTGTGCGCCGCTGGTGCTCGATGGCTTCGAGGCCAACCTGAGCCGCCTTTATGCGCAGCGCCGCGTCGTTGGAGACGACGGTGGTCGACTCGCCGAGGTGCTTCTGCTGGCCGAGTGCAGCTGCGAGGATCCGGTTGTCGGGCCGCCTCGGGTCGAGGCCCTTGGAGGCAACGTCATCGAGGAGCAGCCCGTTGGTCTCGATGCGGATGGTTCCTCCGCCAGGAAGCTGAACTGCATGGCGGATGTCGCCCCCATTGGCTGCTCTCAACTCCTCGAGGGTCCGGATCACTTCCCGGGCCGAGCGTCCGACGTCGTCCATCCTGGACTTGTGCTGGTCGAGCTCTTCCACCACGACCAGGGGTATCACCGCCTCGGCATCGGCAAACGCGAACACAGCGTCGGGATCTGAGATCAGCACCGACGTGTCGAGAACGACGCACCGGGTGCTCGACACGATCTGGTCCTGGTGTGAGCGCGCGGCCTGCGAAGGGGAACTGAGGAGGTCGGTCACGAACTTCCCTCGGGGTAAGGCGCCATGACGGGTCCCGGGACGATGAGGTGCGCTGGACGGGCCAGGCAGCGGTCGGACCTCGTCGTGAACCCGTTCGATCGTGGCGCGGGGACGGTCACCGACGACCATGAAACACGCTGCGCCCGCCTCAGGTGTGGATGGTCATGCCGGGACGCGCACCGTGTGCAACAGTGAGGAATGAGTCAAGCCAGGGTCTGCGCCTTCTGCGCTATCGCCTCCGGTGAGCTCGATGCCCACGTCGTTGTCGACTCGGAGGACTTCGTGGCATTCCTCGATCGACGCCCCCTGTTCGCCGGCCACACGCTGCTGGTGCCCCGCGCGCACCACGTGACCTTGCCGGAGCTACCGCCAGTGCTCGTCGGCCCCCTGTTCCGGCACGCCCAGCGCTTGGCCGCAGCCATGCTCGAGGGACTCGGGGCAGCTGGCTCGTTCATAGCCCTCAACAACACGATCAGCCAGAGCGTCCCGCACCTGCACGTTCACATCGTGCCGCGAAACCCCAAGGACGGGTTGCGTGGGTTCTTCTGGCCCAGGACCACCTATGAGGACGCTGCCCAGGCATCTGCCACTGCTGCCCAGATTCGAGCAGCACTGGACTCGATCCCAGATGGCTGAGCGTTCAGGGATCGGCGCTGACGGGCCGCATCGGGGACTCGCGCACCGGGTCGGTTGGGGCACCGAGGCCGCCACAGGAGATCTCGCAGTGGCCTTCAGGTTCCGCGGCATGCCGAGGCCTGGTAGGTGCGAATGGTCTCGGTGGCGGCGCGGGTCTCTGAGGTCTCGAGTGGAAGCTCGACAGGCGGCGCGGCCTCCTCACCCGTGTCGAGCCCCAGCGCTGTGGCCCAGTAGGTCTGCCTCGTCTCGATGGGGTCGCGGAGCTCGGGTGCGAGCTGCTGTGCCTGGTTGCCGGCCAGGACCAGAGCGCCGAAGGTCCGTTCGCGCTCGCTTCGGTCACGTGAACGGCTCGCACCCGCGGCCAGCTCGTGGAGCCCGAAGGTCTGGACGGCAGCACAGGGAGTTGTCGCGGCGCCCAGAGGATCGCCGGCACCGGAGGGCCCGACAGCCCCGGGCAGGCCTGGGACGAGCCCACCGGCAGTGTTTGGGTCCAGCCCTGCGGCCTTCAACAGCTCGGGTGCGAG
>JAHFUU010000175.1 GCA_023264915.1 Microthrixaceae bacterium
CGCCGGCCCCACTCTTGGCGGACACCGGGAAGTACTCCATCAGGTCGAGCTGGTCAGCTGCGGCCGCGAGCTGCTCGAGCACCTGGGCGGGCTGAGCCTTGTCGATCTTGTTCACCACCACGACCGCGTCGCGGGGGACCCGGTTGGCGACGAATGCATCGCCCCGCCCGATCGGCGCCGTGGCGTCGACGACCAAGCAGACCACGTCGACACCGGTCACCTCTTCGATCGCGCTGGTGTTGAGGCGCTCGCCAAAGGCACTCCGCGGCTTGTGGATGCCGGGCGTGTCGACGAACACGATCTGGGCGTCGGGACGGTTGAGCACGCCGCGCACCGCAGCTCTGGTGGTCTGGGGCTTGTCGGAAACGATCGAGACCTTCGTACCGAGGATCGTGTTGAGCAGGGTCGACTTGCCGACGTTCGGCCGCCCGACGAAGGTCACGAAGCCAGACCTGAACCCTCCATCGACCTCACCGAGGCTCATCTGGTCGCCGCTCCGGCACCTCGTGAACCCGACGTCCCCGAGCCCGTACGCCGCCTTCGGGAGTCGGCTGGCTCACCTCCTGGGCTGCCAGCACGATCACCTTCGGCCGGGGATCCCCCAGGAGGGATGAGGCGCACCTTGCCGATCCGTCGACCCTTCACCCGCTCGGCACGCAGCGTGTAGCCGTCGACTACCGCTGTCTCACCTTCGGTCGCCACATGCCCCAGAACGTCGAGCAGCAAGCCCCCGACCGAGTCCCAGTCGCCCTCCGGGAGGGATGCGTGCAGCAGCTCGTTGACCTCGTCTATGGGCATCCTTGCATTGACGCGCACGACGCCGTCGGGCAGAGGCTCGACCATGGGCTCCTCGCGATCGAACTCATCGACGATCTCACCCACCAGCTCTTCGATGAGGTCCTCGAGGGTGACGAGGCCGGCGGTGCCGCCGTACTCGTCCACCACGAGTGCCATGTGGAACTGCTCTGACTGCATCTCGCGCAACAGCTCGGTGACCTTCTTGGTCTCGGGGACGAACACCGCGTCCCGCAGGAGCTGCGCGACAAGCCAGTCGCCCTTGGCGTCTCGCTCTGCACGCATGAGATCCTTCGCGAAGACGATCCCCGTGACGTCGTCGATCCCCTCACCCACCGCGGGTATGCGGCTGTACCCGTTGAGGATCGCAACCTCCATCGCATCTGTCACACGGAAGTCAGAGGTCACCGTGATCATGTCGGTACGGGGAACCATCACCTCGCGGACGATCGTGTCGCCGAACTCGATGATCTGCTCGATCAGCGCACGCTCACCTTCCTCGATCACCTCCTCTTCGACCGCGACCTCCGCGAGCGCCAGAAGCTTGGCTTCAGAGACGAACGGGCCGCGCTTGAGCCCCTTGCCCGGAAGCAGCACGTTGGTCAAACCGATGAGGGCCCGGGTGATCAACCGGATCAAGGGGACCCTGACCAGCACCCCGACCGGCCGCGCTGCCAGCAGCGCGGCCCTGACCGGATGCTGCCGGGCGAAGGTCTTGGGAGCAGCTTCGGTGAACACGAACACGACCGCAACGTTGATCACAGATGCCACGACCACGCCCCACGGGCCCCACGTGCGATACGCGAGCAGGCCCACCAGAACTGCTTCGGACAGCTGGCACAGCAGCAGCACCATCAACACCGGGTTGATGTAGCGGTCGGGCTCGGCGACGATGCGCAAAAGGCGGCCGGCTCCGCGCCTGTCCTCTTCGACCAGTGCGGCAACGGTGGTCTTGCTCATGCTGGTGAGGGCGGTCTCGGCCATGGCACAGAAGCCGGACACGGCCAGAAGGACGATCACAGCGACCACAGCCATGCCGTCGTTGGTTCCGAGCTCAGAGGCTGCGATCATCTGGCGCGATCCCCGAACCCACACTTGCCGTTGTGACCGGTAGTCGGCTCGGTGACCTGCCAAGGATCGCCCGCGACCGGTCCGTGGAACCGCGCCAGCAACTCGCGCTCGCGAGCCTGCATGGCCTTGGTGTCCCGTTCGCCCTCGTGGTCCATGCCCAGCAGGTGCAGCAGGCCGTGGACGATCAGCAGCGCCAGCTCGTCATCCACGCTCCCGGCATGGGTTGGGGCCTGGCGCTCGGCGATCTGGGGACACACGACCACGTCCCCGAGCAGCTGGGGTACGGCTGGATCCTCAGGCTCGGCTGCCGGGTCATCTATCGGGAACGACAGCACGTCCGTGGCAGACCCGTCAGAGCCCAGATGCTCACGTGCAAGTTCGGCGATCGTCGCCTCGTCGACGAAGGAGACAGAGACCTCCATGTGCTCGACGCCCTCCGCGAGGAGCACTTGCTCAGCCAGCTTCTTCCATCGCCCGAGATCCATCGGATTCGATCCTGGGCTCTCGGTGACCGAGACATCGGGGTGTCCGTGTCGACCCTGTGCCGTGCCGGTGGACCTTCCGGGGCCGTCCATGCTCAACGGTGAAGGTCTCGCGACAGCTGGGCACCCAGCCCCGCCCGCTCGTAGGCGTTCACTATGTCCTGCACGATCTTGTGCCGGACCACGTCGCGGCTGGTCAGCTTCACGAAGGCAAGGCCGTCGATGCCTGCGAGGATCGGCTCGAGACCCGGCAGACCACTGCGCCCGTCGGGCACGTCGACTTGGGTCGTGTCGCCGGTCACGACGGCCTTGGAGCCGAAGCCGATGCGGGTGAGGAACATCTTCATCTGCTCGGGGCTGGTGTTCTGAGCCTCGTCCAAGATGATGAAGCTGTCGTTCAGCGTGCGGCCTCGCATGAAGGCCAGGGGCGCAACCTCGACCGCGCCTCGCTCGAGCAGTCGCGCTGCACCCTCGGGTGTGGCCATGTCATAGAGCGCGTCGTACAGCGGCCGCAGGTAAGGGTCCACCTTCGCCATGAGGTCACCGGGCAGGAATCCCAGCCGCTCGCCCGCCTCGACCGCCGGCCGGGTGAGGATGATGCGCTCGACGTCTTTGCTCTGGAGGGCTTGCACCGCACACGCCACGGCCAGCCAGCTCTTGCCGGTTCCGGCTGGGCCGAGGGCGAAGGTGACCACGTTGTTGCGGATCGCGTCGACGTAGCGCTTCTGGCCGCTGGTCTTCGGGCGCACGGGGCGACCCCTGGTCGATCGCAGCACCTCTGACCCGAGCACCTCTGAGGGCCTCTCGTCTGCCTTGACCATGTCGATGGTGCGGCCCACAGCGCTCGGTTCGAGAACCTGACCCATCTGCAAGAGCATGACCAGCTCGTCGAAGAGCCGCGCCACGCGCTCGGAGCCGGGGCCGCTCGCCGAGATCTCGTTGCCTCGCACGTGGATGCTCGTCTGCGGGAACGCCGTCTCGATCAAGCGCAAGTATTCGTCGCGGTCACCGAGCAGCCCGACCATGAGGTGGTTGCCGGGCACGAGGATCTTGGAGGTGGGTTCGGCTTGGATGTCTGACATGGGGAGCGTGTGTGCGAACGGCAAGACGTGACCTGCATCGCCACATGCCGCACCACCAAGGTTACCGGTGGACCGCTCTCCCTGGGAAGGGGCGCGGAGCCAGGGCGCGGCCCTGACCGGTGCCCGGCGGGGCGGGTCACCTCTCACCCGGCGCCTATGGTTTGGGCCCGTGGGATCGACCGAGCGCTCCGAGATCGACGGCGATGCTCTCGGGCAGGTCCTGCACCGGCTCGCTGCACAGACCCGAGCCGACGACGCGGCGCTCGCCCGGCGACGTGCGTCGGGTCTTGCACGCCAGGCAGAGGAAGAGGCGACCCTTGGCAGCGTCCTGTTGGATCTGGCCGATCGCGAGCGACCCATAGTGGTCCAGACCACGCCGGGACGCTCGCACCGGGGCTGGATACATGCGGTCGGAGCCGACTTCGTCGTGCTCCGCGACGGGGACCGGGCAGACATCATGGTGCACTTCGGTGTCGTGGCATCGGTGCGCACGCATGGAGGTGACGTCGCCGTCGGTGATCGCCCGTTCACGGTCGGCACAGCCCTCGTGAGCCTCGTTCAGTCCATCGCCCCGCTGCGGCCCCGTGTGATCGCTCAAAGCGGCACCGCTCCTGCCGTGCAGGGCGAGCTGCGTTGGGCAGGCAAGGACGTGGCCGCGATCCGCACCCACGCCGGACCCGTTGCCTATGTTGCGCTTGGAACGCTGACCGAGATCACGCTTTGTGACCGTGTGGTGCGATGAGGATCGCCGGCTCAGGTGGGCTCTGACGGCGCAGCCTCGGGATAGAGGTGCTCGAGCGTGCCCGGCTCGATGCGGCAGGCTTCGATGAACTGGTCGACCTCGTGGGTCTTCAGCCTGATCACCCTGCCGAACCGGTAGGCCGGAAGCTGGCCCTCGTCGATGAACCGGTAAAGGGTGCGGGGGGTGATGCCCAACCTGTTGGCTGCCTCGGCTGTGCTGAGCCACCGAATGGGGTCAGCGTTGGCATCGTTCGGACTCATCGGATAGCCAGTCTAGGCTTCTCGGATCGTTTTGGGCAATTTCAGCCCACCTGTCGGTTCTCGGCGCGTCCACGTCGAGCCTGACCGGTGCCAGACTCCCCGCATCTCACCTCATGCAGAACCCTGCCGGATCCCGATGGCCGTCGCGATGACCGTCCTTTCGCGACCGGCGCCCGCGGCTCGGGTGGAGGCGACGTGAAACCCGCGCCAAGGACCGGCGCGCTCACGGGTCTGCTGGTCGTGATCGCTGCTTCGATGCTGTCAGCAGGGTGCGCGGCTGGCCCGCAAGGCGACGCGTCGACAGCGACGACGCCAGCCCGAGTGGTGATCGGAGCGGGCACCGTGCCCGCTGCGTTGCCCTATGACACCGATGACGTCCCCCAGCTGCATGTCGGGATCTCCGAAGAGGGCGAGCGGTACCGGTTCGAGGCGCCCGAGGCAGTCCAATCGGGACCGGTCGCGATCGAGATCCACAACACAGGGACTCGACAGCACAACTTCGTCGTCGTCCAGCCCAAGCCCAGCGTGACCATGGACCAGCTGTCGGACCTGCTGAGCGGGCCCGCACCCCAAGCTGCACCGACGATCGCCCAGTTCCTCGGTGGTTCCGCGGTGGTTCCGCCGGGCGACAAGCGTTCGGTTGCCATGCACCTCGAGGTTGGTGAGTACATGCTCATCTCCACCCACAACGGAACCGACGGCCGGCCCGACACCGCACATGGTCTGATCAGGCGCCTGGTCGTGGCACCAGCACCAGAGGCAGTGGCTCGCCGTGCGAAACCACCTCATGACGGTGCAGGCGTGACGATGACCGACGACTCGTTCAAGCTGCCCGACGGCTTCGGCGTCAGCGGGTGGTACAAGGTCACCAACTCCGGTCAGCGGCCACACGAGCTGGCCATCATCAAGATCAACGACGGGGCCAAGCCCTAAGACGCCAGGGCATGGCTGGCAGCAGTCGAGTCCGGACCCCCTCCCGGCGAGGCTCCCTTTGCCTATGTGGGCGGCTCCGCGGTGCTCGATCCCAACCACTCCGATTCGGTCCCCTTGGATCTGGGCAAGGGCACGTTCGTCGCGCTGTGCGCTCTGGCAGACCGCAGCGACGACTTCGCCCCCGACTTCGGCCATGGCCAGTTCCTGATCTTCACCCGGAGCTGAAGCCCCGAGGCCCCAGCTCTTGACGCCACCAAAGGTGCGCTGTCCTTCTCGGCCCGTGGGTTGACGGCGTGGCCTGCCCTCGTTCGCCACCATGAGCGTGCAGCCACGCGCGTTCCGTCATTCTCGATATGGTTCAGTGCACCTTGACCACTTCCACACGGATCTGTATGGTGCCGCTGTTCAAGCCGCGGGAACTGGCAGCGATGTGCGGGGGGCGCGTGGCATTGAGCGGAACCCGACCGATCCGACCCGCCACCTACCACGATGCCCAGCCAGACCAGCACCCGTTCGCGTGCCACAACCAGAGGCCGCCACGCGCTACGCCCCTCGTCATCGAACCATGACGACTCGACCTCGCCGACCCTAGATCGGTCCAGACCGCTGCCCAACGGCCGGGCAGTCGTCGGCGCACTCCTGGTCACGGTCGCGGCCGTCGGCACCTTCGCTGCCTACAGGTCCGCGACCGA
>JAHFUU010000176.1 GCA_023264915.1 Microthrixaceae bacterium
CTCGTCAACCAATGACGCCTCGCCGCGCTCGATGACGGCCCACACCGTTCGACGCGGTGCTCCGCCAGAAGTCGTCGCTGGCCAGCAGCCGGTACACGCAGCGCATCTCGCAGGATGAAGTCACCGCGTTCCTTGACCGGCTCGCACAGCTCGGCGAGAAGCGAAGGGTCGCCCTTTCGGGCGGGACGGGAGTGGTACCGTGCGCCGATGGCCCCGGAAGTCCATGTGCCGACGGACGGGGAGCTGGCCCCTGAGATGGTGGCCAGGCTGGCGGTCCTACCACCTCTCAACGTCCACCGCTTCTTGGCGTTGGTGCCGAGCTGCTTCGAAGGCTGGCAGGACCTCCTCGGGGGGATATATGCAGCGGGCCTCGACCCGCAGCTGCGAGAGACCGTGATCTGCCGGGTGGGGGCGAGGGCCGGTTGTGAGTACGAGCTGTTCCAGCACAGGGTACTTGCCGAGCAGAACGGCATCACCGAGGCAGCGCTGGACATGATCCTCAACTCCGAGGAGGTGCAGGGGCTAGGCGAGGACGCTGATCTGCTGTGCCGGGTCGCCGACGAGATGCACGGCGGCGGACCCCTCACCGACCCCACGTTCCAGCGGTTCATTTCCCGCTTCGACGAGCACACCGCCATGGCCTGGCTGATGCTCATCGGGCACTACGCGTGCGTTGTCCGAGTTCTGAACGGGGCGCGGGTGCCATTGGAGGATTCACCACCGCTTCGTGGCGCCGGGTCGCCACAGGGCTGAGGGCGGTGTCCGGCGAGATCGCGGAAGCGGGGGACGGCGCCGAGGCCGTGCCGGGAGACTCTCCCATCCGTGCTGCAATCGCAGGAGCCTTCTGACGCGCCCGGGGTCCTGTCGCCACGAGCACTCGAGGGCTCTCCCGTGACGTCCAGTAACGCCCCAGCACCTCAAGGCATGGATTCGAGGTTGCGCAACCTCGGGGGGGGGTACCGTGATCGCGTAACCAGAGACTAGGTCACCCGGGGCTATGAGGCGGTTGGGAGGGATCTCAGGTTGGACTCACGAGGTGCAGCGGTGGTAACTGCGATCTCCACGCTGGCTGTGGGGTCGGTGCATCTGGTGTGGCCCGCGCCGGCGGCCGCGATGAACCCCACCGGTGAAGGCGAGTGCAGCTGGGTGGCATCTCGGCTTCAAGCCGGCCTTCCGGTGAGGTACTGGCTGGCCACCCCGGAGCAGTGGCACCCCGACTCGAAGAGCCAGATGGAGTCGCGGATCGACCAGTGGAGCAAGCTCCCCAACTCGCTGATCCCCTGGAAGGATGCCAAGGGAGAGCCGTTCGTCACCTTCGAGCCGGTCGACTCAGGCCCAGCCGACGTCCTGGTTGAGCTGGACTCGCGCCTCGCTCATGGCAACGGGTGGACGGCTTGCGACAGCAACGGGATCCTGCACGTCTACCTAGCGCACCAAGATGCGACAGACTCCGCTTTTGCCCCGTCGGCTGCGGGCGCGGCGGCGCATGAGTTCGGGCATGTGATCTCTGGTGGCGGGGTAGGGGCCGCTGACCACACCAGCGGGCTCAACTCGAACTCGGGTTCGTTGAGCACGCCGCCGCTGTTGACGACCTGTGGCCCGAAGGAGGCCTCGACGGTCGCGAACGATGACCGGTCCTTCCAGCAGTTCTTCGACTTCCGGGCGCCGAACAACAGGTCTGTGACACACAACGTCGGGTTCGAGAACACATTTGACGGGTGGAAGGCTCCGGGAGCGGCTGTGTTCGCGGTGCAGATGTCTGGCAGCAACACCGGGCAGAGGCACGCGGCGTGGCAACCCGCGAACGCTGATCAGGTGCTCGTGCCGATCCATCGGGTGAACGTGAGCTGGCGCCCGCAGAACGCCGACGACTACCCGGGCTTCCAGCCAAGTGGGATGTTCCGCAACAGCTCGGCCAACCCCGTGACCCTCCGGCTGACCACCCGCGTGCGTGGCATCCGGTGGGGTTCGCCGGACACCTTCAGCCCCGATTCCAAGTGCAGCGAGATAGATCCTGGTACAGGCCAACCCAGAGGGGTCGCGCAGTACCCAGACGGCCAGAACCACAACATCCGCGCGAACGTAACGGATTGGCATTGGGCGTTCGCTGACGTGGAGGTCGGCGTCGGCGACACGTGGACCCCCGGATCAGGCGCGTGGATGTTCCCGGACACGATATGTGAGCAAGGAGCGGCCTACCTGTCCTGTGATTGGCAGGCCGTCGACACGACTTTCGATCTGAAGATGATGAGTCCGGCGACCGAGTCGGTGCACATCGACGATCTGGAGATGCGGGTCCATGAATGCCCAGGATGCATCGGCTAGACCCGTGATGGGCGGCATCAACCGGGTGCTGGCCTTCGGCTTGGCTGTCGGGCTCTTGGTGTCCGGGTGCGGGGAGCGCTCGGGCGTCGAGTCGAGGGCGAGTGCGGGCTCGTCGGCACCCACCAGTGGGCAGGACTGGGATCGGGAGCTCGCGCGCTGCCGAGCGGACGGCAAGGCAGAGCCGGGGGAGCACTCAGCCCTGTATGGTGATGTGGCATGGCTGGTGGCCGGCGCGGATTCTGCCAGTGAGCTCACGGCAGCCTACGGGGGCGGAGGCGAAACGGACTTCTTCGAGTTCTCGGAGATCCCAGGGATGTCGGTTTTCCCAGGAGACTTCGGTGGTGAGCGGTTCATCATGCCGGCGCCCACGGCGACTTTGATTCGCGGCGAGGCGCCGCGCTTTGAGAGGGTCTTCCTGTCGGTGCACAAGGCGAACTCTCACAGGCAGGTGATGTTGGGTTACGCCATCGGGTTGCGGGCTGATGGGTTGGTGCAGCCCATGCACAGCTGCATCTACACCGCGGAGTCGTTGTTTCAGACGGCCGACAGGATGATCGCGCATGGGGAGCTGGCTTCGCGGGCAGACCTGTTCGAGCGGCTCGCGGATCCGGCCCGGTTCGCGGCGACGGTCGCCGCGTACGACAAGGTCGACTCCGAACCACGCGGGACGGTCACCTCCAGCATGCCGTTGCCGATGATCCCGTGGGCCGAGCGGCCACCCGAGGCCAGGTCGGTACAGGACGAGCCGGCGGTCATGTACTCGATGATCCGGGTCGACCTGGTCATCGAGATACCGGAAGCCTGGACGAAGCTGCGGGGCTACGGGATCTGCACCCGCACCTCGATCGGCCATAACGGGTGCTTGAGCCTTGGCAAGGCGGGGGTGAGAGGCACTGTCTCCTATGGCAGGCCGGGTGAGGACATCGAGATCTTCCTGGGCAACGGCCAGGCGATCGAGAAGAGCTATGTCGGGACCCTCGGCAAGGTCCCGTCCGGGTCCATCGTCAGGGGTGCAACCCTCAACCTGGTCGTGCGCCCAGACAAGGTGAGCATCTCGGATCCTCAGGGCCTGATCGGTCCTGACACGGTCACCGTCCGGGAGTGACCGGTTGTGGTGCATCCGCCAGCGATGGAGCGAGCGATCTCTGAGGGCGGGCCTTCATCGGTTGGCGAGGGGCCTGAGGGTCTTAGGGGCGCGTGGGGTGCGTCACTTCAAGGCGAGCGTGTGCTGTTGAGGCCTATCCACCCCCAGGACTACCCTGCGCTGTTCGAGATCGAGACCGGGCCGTTCCTCGGCACGACGTGGCGACAGCGAGGCGCGACCCCCAGCTACGAGCGGTTCGTGGCGAGCCTGTTCGAGGGCGTGCTGGCTCAATACATCGTGGTCTCGCGCAGGACTTCGACACCTCGTGGGTACGTGACCCTCTACAACGCGAACCTGGGAGCTGGGTGGGCCTATGTAGCGGCAGCGAAGTTCGACCACGAAGACCGTTCGGGTGAGATCCTTCTCGGCGCCGCGCTGCTGATCGACTACGCGTTCGAGGGGTGGCAGATCCACAAGCTCTACGCGGAGGTCTCTGGCCACAACATCGGTGGGTTCCAGTCGATGATCGGGCGTGTGTTCGTAGAAGAGGCCCGACTCACAGAGCACGAGTACTGGGGTGGATGCCGGTGGGACTCCCACATTCTCGCGGTGAGCCGCGAGCGATGGTCGAGGTGGCGCCGGGTCGTGATCGGCCACGTCAAGGGGGAACGCTTTCGGCAGTCGGGCGATCAGGCGCTTTCGTCGAGGGAGTGGTTCGGTGCTACCTCTGCTGAGTGAGGGCGAGTTCTACCGGGCCCTCGACGCGGAGTTCGGGGATCTTCACCCGCCTGGCACCTTCAATCGGGAAGCCCGGCTGGTGGATGACCTGCACCTTGACTCGCTCGACCTCCTGCGGCTCACGATCTTCGTCGAATCGCTCGCTCCGATCGAGCTACCCGAGCAGATGGACCCCGCCGATGTCACGGTCGGTGACCTCTACCACTACTACTTCACGCTCGGTGCCCACCATGGTTGAGAGCTGGAGCCGACCTGAGACCATGCCCACAGCGAGCGTTGACTGCGGAGCGTGCAAGGGCGGCGCTGCAACACCGTTCCCAACACGAACGGCGCCTCCACCGAATGGGTCGTGCACCACTACCCCAACGACTGGTAACGCGTCTGCTCGTGGGGCGACACCAACGCTCACCAGCGGGTGCCGCGCCACACCGGGAACTACGCATGGAGTTGGCCTGAGCCCCGAACGCGCCGGTAGATCCGGCCACGTCCACCGTCGCATCCGGAGGGGAGCAGCCAAGCGTTGGCCGGAACGAGCTGTCGCCTTCAGCTGGTGTAGGACCGGTAGACCGCGAGGAGGCTCTCGCGCTGATCGTCGGTGAGGTTGGGGTCTTGCCTGATGGCGGCCTCGGTGTCTGGAAGGCGGGGCTCACCGTTCTCGCCCTCTGCCTCGAGAAGTCCGGCTCGCACCAGCAGGGTCTCGAACGAGAGGTTCAGTGCTATGGCTATCGACTTGAGCACCCTCACCGAGGGTTGGTGCAGCCCTCGCTCGATCTGGCTCAGGTAGGGGTTCGAGACGTCTGTTGCGTCAGCCAGGTCCCGCAGCGACATCTGCGCGGCCTTCCGCTGGTTGCGTATGAACTCTCCCAGCGTCTTGAACTGGTCGCGCACTGCATCATCGGCCGCCATGGGTCAACGGTAGTGCGTTCAGGAGACACCATCGGAACCCCATCGGAACCCCATCGGAACCCCATCGGAACCCCATCGGTCAGCTGTGCTGGCTCTCACGGTCCTCGCCGCGCCGGTAGTCAGGCTCGATGAACAGGTACCTGCACTCGGGGACCTTGGCGCGGACGTTGGCTTCGACCAGGTCGATCGCCTCGGCCACCTCGCGCATGGTCAGCGCCGGGTCGAGCTCGATCTTGGCTGCGCAGAGCAGCTCCTCGGGACCGATGTGCTGGGTGCGCATGTGGATCAGGTCGACAACGGGTGCTGAGCTTGTGATCGCATCGATGATCTGGGCCTCCACCTCAGGGTCGGCCGCCTCCCCGATGAGAAGGCTCTTCATCTCGACCGCAAGGAAGATGGCGATGACGAAGAGCAACGAGCCGATGCACAGCGACCCGACACCGTCCCACGCGCCGTTGCCGGTCACGATCGCAAGGGTCACCGCTATCAGGGCGAGTGAGAGCCCGATGAGGGCGCCGAAGTCCTCGAGCATCACCACCGGCAGCTCGGGGATCTTCGATCGTCGCAGGAACTGTGCCCAGTTGGCCTGGCCGCGGACGCGCGCGGCTTCGGAGACCGCGGTGCGCAACGACAAGCCTTCCATCACCATGGCAACCAAGAGGACGCCGATCGCCCAAGCGGGATCGTGGAGCTCGTGCGGGTCGATCACCTTCTCTGTGCCTTCGTAGATCGCGAACAGCGCTCCAAGGGTGAACAAGATGATGGCCACGACGAAGGACCAGAAGTAGCGCTCACGCCCGTACCCGAACTGATGCAGCGGGGTGGCATCCTTCTTGGACTTCTTCGCGCCCACCAGCAACAGGATCTGGTTGCCAGTGTCAGCAAGGGAGTGGACGCTCTCGGCGAGCAATGACGTCGATCGTGTGAATGCGAACGCCACGAGCTTCGCGGCGGTGATGCCGAGGTTGGCGAGCATCGCCGCGA
>JAHFUU010000177.1:0-443 GCA_023264915.1 Microthrixaceae bacterium
CGATCGGCGCCGCTGGCATGTGGCGGCTGTGCCGCCCGATCGGGTCTCGCCGCGCCAAGGTGGTCGGCCTTGTCGCATACGCGGCCATCCCCGTCGCGTACAACTCCTTCGCCGAGGGCCGCTTCACGGGTCTGGTCGCCTTCGCTGCGATGCCCTGGCTTCTCGGGCATCTGCTTCGAGCATCACGCGTGGTGCCGTTCGGCGCCCTCGGGGGCCCCGCCGGGCCTCACGTGCCCGACCGGCCCCTGTTGCACCACATCGTCGCGTTGGGCCTGGTCACGGCGCTCGCAGCGATGCTCGTGCCCTTCGCTGGGGTCATCGTGGTGGCCACTGCGCTCGCTCTGGTGGTCGGCGGCGTGCTGGTCGGGCAACTCGCTGGGGCGCTGCGGCTCCTGGTGGTGGCCACTGGTGGGTTCGTGGTCGCGTTCGTGCGCCATCTCCCC
>JAHFUU010000177.1:453-1580 GCA_023264915.1 Microthrixaceae bacterium
CTGACTGGAGCCTCGTGGTGGGCTCGTCGTCGCTGTCAGCAGAACCACTCGACCTCGGCTCGATCCTCCGCTTCAACACGGGCCCCTATGGTGAGTCGCCTCTGTGCTACGGCATGCTGGTCGCCGCGGGGCTTGCCCTGGTTCTCGGCCGCGGTTGGCGCCTGGGGTGGGCGGCACGGGCGTGGGTCGTCGCGCTGTGCGCGTTCGGTGCCGTGTGGGCAGGGTCGATGGGGTGGCTGCCCTTCGGTCTGCCGCCAGCCGAGGTCGTGCTCGCCCCTGCAGCTGCTGCCGTTGCGCTCGCGACGGCGATGGGCATGGCTGCCTTCGAGGTCGACCTGCCCGACTACCACTTCGGGTGGCGCCAGCTCGCGTCGGTGCTCGCGGGCGCCGCGCTGGTGCTAGGTGCTGTGCCCCTGCTCGGCGACATCGGCGACGGTGCATGGGGATTGCCGGCAGGTGACCTGTCAGCGGCTCTCGGTTCCATCGACGAGGCATCCGGGCAGAACCCCACGCGCTTGTTGTGGATGGGTGACTCTGACGTCCTCCCGTTGCGGGGTTGGGAGATCACCGAACCCAAGGTTGGCCAGACGCGCAAGGGAGCAGTGATGGCCTTTGGGACCTCAGACCGTGCCGTGCCCACGGTTCAGGATCTGTACCCGGGCTCAGCGGCCGGGGCCACCTCCGAGCTCACCAGCGCGCTCGGGACTGCCTTTGACGGTGGGACCAGCCGGCTGGGAGCGCTGCTCGCCCCGATGGGCATCCAGTACGTCATCGTGCCTGATCGGCTCGGACCGGCCCCGTTCGTCAGCGAGCCCAAGTCGCCCGCGCCGCGTCTTGTCGCCGTGCTCGACGCGCAGCTGGACCTCACGCCCGTCGAGATCAACAAGTCCATGCGCGTGTACCGCAACGTCGCCTGGGGGCCAGCTAGGGCCCGGCTTCCCGCCGACGCCCGCATACCGACCGGGGGGGGTGCACCTTCGGATCGAGTCCTGCCCGCTGTCACCGGTGCCCCGGTCGCGCTCCCCCAAGGCGACGGGTACGGCCACTTCTCGGGAGCGTTGGACCAGGCCTCGACGGTCTACCTCGCTGCCGCCACTGCTGGCTGGGAGCTCACCGTGGACGGCAAG
>JAHFUU010000177.1:1590-6035 GCA_023264915.1 Microthrixaceae bacterium
TCGGGGCGCCGCGGGGGCAGGCCAGCTTGACGTTCGTGACGCCTGCATCCAGACCGCTCTCACTCCTGGGACAGGCCCTGTTGTGGGTCATCGCTGCGGTGTACCTGTTGCGCACCCGCGTCGCCCGAGACGAGCGGCGCCGACTCGGCTCGGAGGCCGGTGCGGGCGCTGGTGCAACCGGTTCGGACACCGGCACGGACACCGGCACGGCTGCCCCCGGTGCTGAATCTGCGACCAAACAGGACCCGAGCCGGCCCCGGGTGCCGGATCCGATCGAATCGGGGACCCCGAAGTGACCAGGCACGACCCGGCTCGCCCATCCACCACCTTGCGGGCGTGGCGATTCCCGGTGGTGCTGCTGGTGCCCGCCCTCATCGTGGCCGCAGTGATCGTCTCTCAGCGCACGGTGAGCCAGACCGTCACCGACGTCGACACGGTCGATCCGGCGCAGCTGATGCCCGTCTCGCAACGGCCGGGTGTGGCCAGCTCGACCTTTTACTGCGCGGGCGGCACAGCGACGGGCAAGGCCGAAGGCTTCGCCGAGCACACGGTGATGGTCGCGAACCTCTCGGACGAGCGTCGCATCGGCAAGATCACCGCCTACTTCGACAAGGCCGAGCCCCAGAGCCGCTCGCTCGAAGTCGGCGCGCACGCCCGTGTCGACACACGTCTGGCAGACGTCGGCAAGGCCGACTTCGCCTCTGCGGTCGTGGAGGTCCCCGGGGGTGAGGTGGCAGTCGAGCACCTCGTGTCAGGTCCGACCGGCAGGTCCGTGTCGACCTGTGCCTCGTCCCCCTCGAACAGCTGGTACTTCCCGGCCGCCAGCACCCGGCCAGGTGCGAGGCTCATCCTCGCGGTGTTCAACCCGTTCCCGGATTCGGCTGTGGTCGACATCACCTTTGCCACCGATGACGGCGAGCGCCGCCCTCAGGCCTTTGACGGCATGGTGGTGCCGGGCGGTCGCGTGATCGGGGTCGAGGTCACTGGCGTGGTCACGCTCAGGCCCCAGATGTCCGCCTCGGTGGTCACGCGCCAGGGGTCGGGCCGCGTGGTCGTCGACCAGTTGCAGAGCTTCGACGGTACCGACGTCTCTGGACCGGGTGCGATTCCCGGCGGCAAGACCGGCACCACCCGCCCCGGCACGCAGAAGGCAGGCTCGAAGCAGTCACCGGGGTCCTCAGCTGGTGGTCCGGGCACCACTGAGGAGGATCTGTCGGGGGCAGGAGCGGAGCCGGTGGTCAAGGACAACAAGCTCAGGGCCTTGAACGTCTCGCTGGGAGCACCGGTTCCGGTGAGGGCATGGCTGTTCCCCGAGGGGCCACCGCTGGCCCCAGGCATCGACGAGCGGTTTGCCGTGATGAACCCCGGATCTGAACCGGTGGCAGTCGAGTTGCAGATCTTCCAGGACGATCGCGATCGGACCGGCTCCATCGAGCCCTATGAGATCGAGCTCCGGCCTGGCCAGCAGGTCATCGTGTCCCTCACACAGGACAACCGCGTCCCGCCGGGGGTGGGTCACTTCACTGCCGTCACGAGCCGGGGCGGGCCGGTGGTCGCAGCGCGCGTGGTCACCTCGGTCGCGCTGGCGAGCGAGGACGGGTTCAGCCTCACGATCGGCTCACCCCTGGTCGCGACCCGCTGGCTCGTGGCAGCGGCGAGCGTCGAGGGCCAGGTCGCTTCGATGATCACGATCACCAACCCGTCAGCTGGCACACCCGCCCAGGTGACCGTCGTCTCCTCAGGAGCTGGCCGCTCCGGGCCGATCGAGAGGTTCGACCGGGTCGAGCTCGCGCCGGGGGCGCGGACGGTCGCCCAGGTTGGCGATGCTGACGGCAAGAGGCTCTCTGTGAGGGTCGAATCCTCGACGCCGGTGCTGGTGGAGCACCGATTGGATCTGGGCGCCGGGTCCTTGTCCATCGCCCAGGGCGAGCCGATGGCGGGCACCTTGGGCTTGGCCAGCGCAACCATCCTCCCCTCACCGGATTCCGCTGGCTCTCCGTCTGCATCGAGCCCTCTGGGTGTTCAGGGCTCCCCTGGCACCGCCTACGCGGGCGGCTCGACGCCACCGGGATCAACCGGTGAGACGACGGTTCCGCCCGGCACAGCAACAACTGCGGGCGGCGCCACCGAACCGGGCGCGCAGGACCCCTCCACATCTGAGCCAGCATCCACCGAAGCCACACCGACCATCTCCGGCCAGACCTGAACGAGACCAGCGCTATGCCGCCAGTGCCATGCGGGTCGGGTCGGTTCGATCGGCTCGCCTGGCACGGTCCACAATGGTGACGTGACGACGCGTTCGGGACCGGCAATCCGATGGACCGTGTGATCCTTGCCGCCGCGCTGATCGGCGTGGCGGGCGTGGCGGCGGTCGTGCTCTCGAGGCGCAAGCCTGATGCACCGGCACAAACCGGATGGACGGTGCCGGCCCAGCTCGACCGCGACGACTTCGACTCGCCGCATGCCCCGTGGCTCGTGGTCGTGTTCTCGTCCTCGACGTGCGCGGCATGTGGAGGCGTGCTCGATCGAGCGACGGTCGTCGCGAGCGAGCAGGTCGCTGTGCAGGACATAGAGGTCGGGTCGCGCAAGGATCTGCACGATCGCTACGGCATCGATGCGGTGCCGACCGTTGTCGTTGCCGATGCCGACGGGGTGGTCAGGGCGTCCTTCGTGGGCCCGGTCAGCTCAGTAGACCTTTGGGGGGTCCTGGCCGGACTGCGCGAGCCCGGCTCGGTTCCGAGCCTATGTGACGGAGTGCGATCCCAGGTGAGCGACGGCGCTGGCCCACGAGCTACGGGCCATCCGGGGCGATGAGAAGCGGCAGAAGGTGGCGGCGGTTGCTCAGCCCGTGAACCGGGGGGTCACCGTAGCGGGCTTCACCGTCGTGGAGGTGCTGGTGGTCGTCGATGACGTGGTGGTCGTCGGGCAGCCGCTGAGGGGAACCTGGCGGGTGAGCAGTGCATAGGGGGCACTCTGTTGGGGGTTGCCCACGAGGATCTTGATCGTCAGCTGCTGTGCGGTCGTGATGACCGATGACTGGCTGACCAGAACGCTGCTGTCGCTGTCCCTGCGCACCTCGACATCGGCGGTCTTGGGCACGCCGGAGGCCTGGCCGACGCCTGCCGGCGGTACGGCATTGGCGATGACCTGCGCCTGGTACAAGAAGTCGACGGCACCGGCGAATGCGGCAGCGTGGTAGATGTCCATCCGGGCGTTGGTTGCGCTGGAGCACGCAAGGTCATCCTGGAAGGCGACGACCGTTGGGCGCCCTTCGGTGCTGCCCGATGGCGCGTAGGCCGCGACGAGCGTGTAGCTGCGGCCGCCGATGACAGCGACCGTGTCGCCAGAGTTGGAGTTGACCGAGCCCGAAGGGCACGGACCTGCCAGGGGGTTCGGCGGCGACGCGTTGTGGTTGCAGATCATGATGACGTGGGAGCCTTCGGCGATCGTGGTCGCTGTCTGGTTCGAGTACTGGAAGTCGGCGACGACCAGCGCGTTGTCCACGTATACGTCGACGGCTTCAGGGGCTGGACCGATGCCATGCACGAGGGTGACGTTCGCGTTGCCAGCAGCATGGGTCGACGTGACCGGCCCCAGCACCGCGGCCAGCACCACGGCGACGGCAGGCAGGATTCGTTTCATGGACGTGGGTCCTCTCATGGACGTGGGTCCTCCTCTTGCGGCCCAGTGTTGGACCCGACAACCCTAGCCGCGAGTCGGGGATCCCATGTGGATCGCGCGGTGCTGCGGCAGGTCGCTCTGCTCACGCGTCTTGAGACGGTCGCGGTGGGTCGTCGCCGAAGGGGTTGCCGGTCTGGGCCCCCGGGTTGGGCACCGGAAGCGATGACATGTCAGGTGTTGACGGGACCGCTGGGAAGAGGTCCTGGCTGCTGCGCGCCCGCGGAGCGCCCTGGGCGACCCTTATGAGACGCTCGACCTCGGTACCGTCGATCGTCTCGTACTCGAGAAGCGCCCTGGCCACCAGGTCGAGCGCCTTCCGGTGCTCGGTCAGGACGTCTCGGCTCTTCTGCTCGGCCTCTCGCAGGATTCGCTCGACCTCTTCGTCGATGACTCGTGCCGTGTCGTCTGAGTAGTCACGGGTGTGCATGAGGTCCTCGCCGAGGAACACCTGCCCCTGTTGCCCCCACGCCATGGGGCCGACCCGCTCTGACATCCCCCACTCGCGGACCATCTTGCGTGCTCGCTCTGTGGCCACGACCAGGTCGTTGCTGGCTCCGGTGGAGAGCACCCCGAAGACGAGGTCCTCCGCCAGCCTCCCGCCCATCATCACGACGAGCGAGTCGTCCAGATAGTTCTGGTTGTAGCTGTGCCGCTCTTCCGCGGGCAGCTGCTGCGTCAGGCCGAGCGCCATCCCGCGGGGGATGATCGTCACCTTGTGCAGCGGGTCGGCATTGGGCAGCAGCGCAGCGCACACGGCGTGGCCC
>JAHFUU010000178.1 GCA_023264915.1 Microthrixaceae bacterium
GTGCTCGAGATCAGGTTCAACGTGTGAGGGCCTGGCATGGCTTGGTTGGTGCTCGGGACCAAGGTGCTGGCTAACGTCGAGGTTGCCGAGAGGCGCCGTGATCGTGCCCGTGGGCTGCTCGGACGCGATGGGATAGAAGGGGCGATCTTGTTGAGCCCCGCCCGATCGGTGCACACGATCCTGATGCGGTTCCCCATAGATGTGGCGTTCTGCGATCGCAACCTGCGCGTCGTGAAGGTGTTGACGCTGAATCCCAACCGCGTGACCTTGCCCGTGATCCGTGCACACGCAGTCGTCGAGGCCGAGGCCGGAATGATGGGTCGCTGGGGAATCCAACCCGGAGACCTCCTTGTGGTCCGCGGACACAACGAGAAGATCAGCTCCGAGCCGGATCCAGGTGGCCACGATGCCCCGAGGTAGACAGGGCCGCAGCTCAGATGAACGTGAGCACGGGTCCTCTGGAGGTGGGGCCGACGGGTCACTCGTCCTGGTGGCCACCCCGATAGGGAACCTCGCTGACCTGTCACCGCACGCTGTCGACGAGCTGGCTCGGGCCGATGCCATCGTGTGTGAGGACTCGAGGCGGGCCGGCAAGCTGTTGGCACACGCCGGCGTTCCGGCCCGTGAGCTGATAGTCGTGCACGACCACAACGAATCCGCGCGGGCACCGATGATCGTCGACCGTTTGGGTCGCGGGCAGCGGATAGCAGTGATCACCGACGCCGGGATGCCAGGTGTGTCCGATCCAGGCGAACGCCTCGTGCGCGCCGTGGTCGCGGCCGGTCACCGCGTCGAGGTCGTGCCGGGCCCCTCAGCGGCCATCACCGCGCTGGTGCTGAGCGGCCTGCCGACCGGCCGGTTCGTGTTCGAGGGCTTCCTTCCGCGCAAGGGCTCCGGGCGCAGGGAGCGGTTGCGGTTGCTGGCCGACGAGCGCCGCACGATCGTGCTCCATGAGGCCCCTCACCGGTTGGCTCGCACCCTCGCGGACCTCAGCGAGGCTCTTGGTCCCGATCGAGTCATCGTGATCGCCCGCGAGCTGACCAAGACTTTCGAGGAGGTGTGGCGTGGGACTCTGGAGGCGGCGTGCTCGCGCGCCCAGCTCGGTGAGGCGCGCGGCGAGCACGTCCTGGTGGTGGCCGGAGCCGCTGAGCCCCGACAGCCGACCGACGACCAGGTGAGGTCAGCCCTCGAGGCCGCTGCCGCCCGCGGCCTGTCCACCAAGGACGCTTCGGCGGCGGTCGCTGCTGAGCTGTCTGTGCCAAAGCGCCGCGTGTACGGCCTCGCGGTCGGGTCCCGGGGTGCTTAGCGAGTCAATCCTCGCCGAGGACGATGTCCCAGCGGTCGTTGCAGTCCTCGCACCGGTAGGCAACCACATCGCCCGGTTCCCACGGCTCGTCCTCGCGCTCATGGGACAGGAGGTGGCACCGGCCACCGCAGTCCACACAGCAGATGATCTGCTCTACCTCCATGCGTTCACCGTAGGCGAGATCCCCCCACACGCGCCCCGCCGGAGGGGCAGCGCGGCTGCCCGCACCTCTGCGGTTGGGGCCGGGGTCATGCGAGGGCGGGGTGGGGGGCCTGGGCGGTTAAGGTCACGTGCTCGTGCGAGTGGTCTCGGGGGTGCTCAAGGGGAGGAGGCTCGTCGCCCCTGAGGGGACAGCCACCCGACCGACCTCTGATCGTGTCCGCGAGTCGATCTTCAACGCTCTCGGATCGATCGGTGCGGTCGACCAGGCCCGTGTCGTGGATCTGTTCGCGGGCAGCGGTGCCATGGGGATCGAGGCGCTCTCCCGAGGTGCTTCCGAGTGCACCTTCGTGGAGCAGAGCCGGGTGGCCAGCGACGTCATCGGCGAGAACCTCCGCTCCCTCGACCTGGCCGGCAGCGCACAGGTGGTGGCCAAAGACGTCCTCACCTACCTGGGGTCAGCGCCTCGGTTTGACCTTGCCCTTATCGACCCGCCCTATGAGTTCGACCGGTGGGACGAGCTGCTCGGCGACCTGGATGCCGGTGTCGCGGTCATCGAGTCGAACCGGTTGATCGAGGTGCCTCCAAAGTGGTCGACTGTCCGCGAGAAGCACTACGGCACTACGGTAGTTTTGATTGCCCGACTCGTGCCGGGCCACGCTCGCGGGCATCGATGACCCTCAGCGGGCTCATCGAGCGCAGCCAGAACATCTACCGGAGCATCAACTTGGCCACAGTCCTCTATCCGGGGTCCTTTGACCCGATCCACAACGGGCACATGGAGATCATCGAAACGGCATCCCGACTGTTCGACCGGGTCGTCGTGGCGGCCATGCGCAATCCCCAAAAGGGCCAGCCGCTGTTCGAGCTCGAGGAGCGACGCTCGATGATCCAAGAGAGCGTCGCCCATCTGCCCAACGTCGAGATCACCATGTTCTCGAGCCTCGTCGTGCAGCTCGCCCGCGACGTCGGAGCCGACTTCATCATCAAGGGCTTGAGGGCTGTCTCGGACTTCGAGAACGAGCTTCAGATGGCTCAGATGAACCACAAGATCTCAGGTGTCGACACGCTCTTCGTTCCCAGCCTCTCGGAGAACTCCTTCCTGGCGTCCAGGCTGATCCGCGAGATATTCAAGTACGGCGGCGACGTCTCGAACATGGTCCCGGACCCGGTGGCCAAGCGCCTCCAGGAGAAGCACCCCGCGTGAGCATTCGAACCTTTGTCGGCGCTGGCCCGGGTGGACCCAGGGCGCAGCCGGCCGTGTGCGCGAGGTGTCGGGCGGGCTCGCATGAGTGACTATGACGACTTCTCGGACCTGGTCGACGACGACGAGCTCGTGTCGCCGGCCCCGCCGCCCTATCAGCTAGGCGACGCCGAGCAGATGCTCGTCAGGCTTCGCGACATCATCGAGAACGCGCCCAACGTCCCGCTGTCATCCACTCCCCGGGTGTCCCGCGAGGAGGTTCTCGACCTGCTCGAGGACGCCATCGAACGCCTGCCCGAGGAGCTCCGGCAGGCCCGGTGGCTGCTCAAGGAGCGCGAGGAGTACCTCGAGAAGGTTCGTCACGAGGGTGAGGAGATAATCGCGACTGCCCGCGACAGGTCCGAGCGGATGGTCCAGCGCACAGAGGTGGTGAAGGCGGCGGAGGCCCGCGCATACCAGATCCTCGACAACGCCGAGATCGAGGCGCGGCGCTTGCGCCACGAGGTCGAGGACTTCTGTGACCAGAAGCTGGCCAGCTTCGAGATCGTGCTGGAGCGCACGATGAAGCTTGTGGCCTCGGGCCGTGCGAAGTTGCAGGGCACGGCACTGGCCGAGACGGCCGGACCTAACGACGAGGCGTTCGAGATGGCCACGGGCGAGCAGGTGTCGGTCGGGGCGCCACAGGCCCCCCTCCCCGCGCGGGCAGGCACCGAGGACCTCGATGCACAGGGTCTGAAGGATCTGCCCCCGCCTCCAGGAGCGTGAGCCCGCGCCCACCGCTGCTGGTCAACGTCGCCGGTGTGCTCCGGCATCTGGGAACCCGAACCGAGCTGTCCCGGACCGCAACCTTGGCCGGCCTGCAGGTCATGGCCGCCCGCGTGCCCGAAGGTGCGCAGATCCAGCTCGTGGGTGTGATCGAGTCCACCGCAAGCGGCGCCGTCAAGGTGACAGGCGCCGTGTCTGCTCCCTGGACAGGGGAGTGCCGGCGCTGCCTGGGTCCCGTCGAGGGCCAGCTCGTCGCGGAGGTCAGCGAGGTGTTCGAGGCGCACCCGATCGAGGGTGACACCTACCCTCTTGTCGACGAGCAGATCGATCTTGGGAACATGGTGCGCGACGCGCTGTTGCTGGCCCTCCCACTGGCACCGCTGTGCCAGCCCCGCTGCCCGGGCCCAGACCCCGAGGAATTCCCCGTGGGCCAGGCCTGCGAGGGTTCGGGCGGCACGGATCGTCCAGTCGATCCGCGCTGGGCACAGCTGGACCAGCTCGGGACGAAGGGGCCTGATGCTGAGGCTGGCCCAACTGCCGGTGCAGGTGCGTGACGCAACTGGCCAGGTGGCAGGTTCGACCGGTAGGGTTTGTGGCTCCTTCGGGGGCCTACCTGCGGGCTCCGGTTCCCCTGACCATTCCCGATGAGCAACTAGAAGGCTGCGATGGCTGTCCCAAAGAAGAAGACCTCCAAGGCCAAGAGCCGCAGCCGGCGGGCGTCCGCATGGCACATCAAGGCCCCGGCGCGAAGCACGTGCCCCCGCTGCCAGGCTGTGAAGCTGCCCCACACCGTGTGCGGCAACTGCGGTTGGTACAAGGACCGGCAAGCCGTCGAGGTCGACTGAGCAGAGCAGCCAGATGTTGCCGGTAGCCGTAGACGCAATGGGGGGGGACAACGCGCCACAGGCCATAGTCGACGGGGCTGCCCGGGCCGCCGCTCAGCTCGGTGTTCCCGTCGTGCTCGTGGGCCGCCCGCAAGATGTTCACGACACCCGCGGGCTCGAGCTGATCCCGGCGTCTGAGGTCATCGCCATGGATGCTGACCCGGGCAAGAGCGTGCGCCGCTTGAAGGACTCCTCGTTGGTGCGTGCAGCAGAGGCTGTCAGGGACAACAAGGCATCCGCGATGGTGAGCGCCGGCAACACCGGAGCGACGATGGCCAGCGCCCTGTTCCGCATGGGTCGGATCAAGGGCGTCAGTCGCCCTGCCATCGTCACCCCCATACCCGTGCCGGGTCACGCGACGCCCACGGTGCTGCTGGACGTGGGCGCGAACGCTGACTGCCAGCCCGACTGGCTGGTGCAGTTCGCGCAGATGGGCGCCGTCTATGCCCGCGACCGGTTCGGGATCAAGAGGCCGAGGGTTGCACTGCTGTCGATCGGGGAAGAGCCCACCAAGGGCAACGCGTTGGTCAAGGAGACCCACCAGCGGCTCGATGCGGGCGACTGGATCGGTGACCTTGACGCCTGCTTCGTCGGCAACGTCGAGGGGCGCGACATCATGTCTGACGCTGCCGATGTCGTGGTCACTGACGGCTTCACGGGCAACGTGACTCTCAAGACCCTCGAAGGAGGGATGCGTTCGCTCGTGGGGGCGCTCGTGTCGGCGTTCGACTCAGATGAGGAGACCCGCCTTGCCGCGAAGACGCTCGTTCCGGCTCTGGAGCCCCTCTATCGGACCCTCGACCCTGACAACACTGGTGGCGCGATGCTCTTGGGTGTCGACGGGGTGTGCATCATCAGCCACGGATCCTCATCGCCAACAGCGATCCTCAGTGCGATACGGGTTGCAAGCGAGATGGTGCGTGGTGACGTCGTGGCACACATTCGCGGCGCGATCCGGCACGACTGAGGCCCGGTCTGCAAAAGTCTGCATCAAACAGCAGCTCACGGCCGTTCACAAGCGCACAAATCTTCCTCGCAGTAAACTGCGTCCCGCGCTGGGCACGAGCCAGCGCAGCTCTGCTGGGGGGAAGCAGGCACAAACAACAGGGGATCGGCGCGAGGGCTGACACGGACTGAGCCTCACCGCGTCAGCCAGGATGGACACCACCGTGCGGGCACAGCCCGTCGGGGACAGCGAAATGGAGCGAACGTTGCCCGCAGAGACCCACGTCGAACAGAGTCCCCTTGACCGCCAAGGAGTCCTCGACCTGATACGTGACCGCCTCGCCGACATCCTCGAGATAGAGCCCGCCAGCATCAACGAAGGTGATTCGTTCGCGGATGACCTCGAGGCTGATTCGTTGGCGCTCATCGAGTTGGTCGAGGCACTCGAAGAGGAGCTGGGTGAGCGCACTGTCGGCTTCCGCATCGAGGACGAGAACCTCGAGGACCTCAAGACGGTGCGCGACGCCGTTGACTACGTCATGGGCAAGCTCGGTTAGGGAGAGACGCGATCGCGCGCCGTTTCCTCTTCGTCGAAGTCCTCGGCCCCCTCAGCCGGAGGGGTCAGCTGTGACGGTTCCCGATACCCCCGGTACGAGTGGCGGAGGAGGTTTGGCCGAGCAGCTGGGTCATCGGTTCGCCGATCTGGACCTGCTCTCGCTCGCTCTGACCCACAGGTCCTGGTGCGCTGAGAACCCCGG